>VYCZ01000050.1 GCA_009843675.1 Gammaproteobacteria bacterium
CTGTTTCGAGATCATTCCCTTTTCATCCAGGTGCGTGACCAGCATGGTGTTATCGTTGCACAGGCTGCCGAAACTGCGTTGCTGTGACGGGTAGATCATGACGCAGCCGCCAATACCGACTTCCGCAAGGAACGCACGATTCTCGATATCCACCACGCTGACGGATGTGCTCGGGGTGAAATTGTACACCAGCAGCAGTTTTTCGTTGTCCAGGAACTGCAGCGTGTTCTTGTGGGTGACGATCATGCCGCGTTTGGCGCCGGGCAGGACGACCTCGCCGACGGGGGCGAGATTGACCTTGTCGTAGATAGTGACCAGGTCCGTACGCTCACCGCGCATGCGCCGGGAATACAGGGATTCGGCGACGTACACTTCCGGGCGGGTGGTTGCGGCGAGAAAGGACGGGAAATGCGACGAGGGGATGGATCCCTTGTAATTCCGGTTTTCGGCCGCCACGTCGACCAGGACCACCTTGGCGTCGCTTAACGAGAAGAAATTAGTGTCGTGAGCATACACCCAGGTATCAGGGTAACTTGCCGGCAACGTCTCCACATTCGGGATCGTTTCCACCGGCAATTCCGCCAGGGATGCCGTGCATACGAACCCAAGCATCAAGCCGAGTATGGCTCGTTTCATTGTTGCCTCCCCATTACTTCCAGGATGACCAGTGTACCTTAGAAATTATAGGCGATACTACCACCTACCCAGCGCGGCCGGCCATAGTATTCCTCGATCCATCCCAGCACCGCGGCAATGTCGAAGGATTGGACCACGTAGTTCTCGTCGGTGATATTCTCGGCAAACACGGCTACTTCCCACCTGGTGTCCGCGGATGACCAGGAAAGGCGAGCGTTGGCTATGTGGTAGCCGTCTTCGGTAACGGCATCAGCCCGCGTCACGGAATGATGGTGCTTTGAACGATAATGGATGTCTCCCTGTATGGCCATGGAACCGCCGTTGAATGCCGGCCACTCATAACGAACCAGGCCGTTCACGTTCCATTTCGGCGATTGGATGGACGTGGTCTTGCTGCCGTCCGCCAGGGTAACTTCCATATCGTTATAGGAAAGGCCGAAAGCCACGTCCAGGCCCTCCGCCGGGGTCAGGAACAGCTCGGTTTCGAAGCCGATGCTTTCCGCATCCGGGGCACTGACCACGTTAGTCGCCAGGCTGACGATGGTGAACGCCTGGAAATCCTTGTAATCATTGTAGTAGGCGGAGGCGTTCAGGCGCGCCAAACCATCCATCAAGGTTGATTTGAAGCCGACCTCGAAGGCATTCAACTCTTCCTCTCCAAAAGAGAATTGCGCGTCAAATTCATCCTGGGATGATACAACCCCTTGCGGTTGAGCCAACACCAGCAGGGGATTCAGCGGGGCGTTAAAGCCTCCGCCTTTCACACCCCTGTTCCAACTGGCGTAAACCAGCAGATTATCATTTGGCCGCCAGTCCAGCTCGACCTTGGCAGACCACAGACCCTCATTATAGGCGCCGGTGTAATCAAGCACAGACAGAGGCGGATAACCCAGGATTTCGATAAACGCCGCGGTGGGAACGGCAATGTTCGGGTTGCCGTTGCGTTCCACGGTGCCGTCATTGGGGAACCAGACCACGTTGCTTTCGTAGTGGAAATCCACTTGCTCGTCGATCCAGCGAAACCCGCCCAGCAAGGTAAACTGCTCGGTCAGTTCGTACTCCAGCTGCCCGAACAGCGACCAGGAATCCTTTTGTTGCTGGTAGGGGTTGTCAACGCCGACATAGGCATCGGCCGGGTCGGGAAGCCCCAGCGCCGGCCCGGAAAGACCAAACAGTCCGGCTGCAAGAAAGGCGCTGACGGGGTCAAATCCAAAATTCTCAAAAATACCGACTCCCACCGGATTGCCGCCGGTGCCCATACTATCCGTACCCAACCCCGGTATCTCCGCGCCGTTGGCGTCGGCGATATCGATATCCAGGTAATAATAACCGGCCACCCAGCGCAACCGGTCAGTCTCTCCGTCCAAGCGGACCTCCGTGGACCATTGCTCGGCGTCGGTGTTGAGGAAAAAGTTGAAATCGGCATGGGGGCTGGCGTCCGAATCTTCGATATAGTCGCGCTCTACGCCCTGGCGGTCCACGACCACGGTCAGCAGGTTGTCGCCCAGTTGCCATTTCAGGGTGCCGGTGAACCCGTAGGTTTCCAGGTCATTGTGGCCGAGTTTGTCATAGTCGCCGGCGAAGTTGTCGCCGTCGTCATCGCAGTAGCCGTTGAAGTTCGTGTACAGCGCGCAGTTATCCTCCTTGACGCCGTTACCCACTTCATCCAGCGAACCGCTGACATTTTCGAAAAAGCCGGTGCGGATCTCCTGCAGTGAATAACGGGCGTTCAACAACAGGGAAAAATCCTCGTTGGGCTCAAATAGCAGTTGCATCCTGCCGGCATAGTCATTGGCATTATTCAGATCATTGCCAGGGTCCAGGCGGTTTTCCACGTAACCGCTGTTGTGGTGGGTAGAAACGGACAATCTTGCGGACAGCCCCTCCGTCAACGCGCCGGTAACGGCGCCCTGGAATTTCACCTGGTCGTACTCACCCACGGTGACCTGTCCGTAACCGCCGAACTCCTGCTCGGGCTTGTTGGTGACGAAGTGGGCCAGGCCACCGGTGGCGTTGCGGCCGTACAAGGTGCCTTGCGGCCCGCGCAGGATCTCCACCCGTTCCATGTCGAACAGCATGAAGCCGGCGCCGGACATCTGCGATATATAGACTTCGTCCACGTACAGGGAAACGGGACTTTCCTGGTTGGCGACGAAATCACTGTTGGCCGCGCCGCGGATGGCCAGGGCATAGTTGGCTTCACCGTTGGGCTGGACGGTATGCACGCCGGGCGCCAGCGCGGTGATCTGCTGGGCGTTGGTATAGCCCAGTTGCCGCATCTGCTCGCCGGAAAACGCGGTAATAGCGATGCCGACGTCCTGGATGTTCTGTTCTCGCTTCTGCGCGGTGACGATGATCTCTTCCAGCACCTGGGCGCTGACCGGCCCGGCGATAGCGAAAGCGATCAGGATGAGTATGCTTCTTTTTGCCATTTGATACCCCCTCGGACGCCTGTTGAAGGAAAAAATTCGGCATCCGGCTGTATTTGCACAACTAAGTTTAGGACAAATGTCTTAATAGGTCAATAGTCCTATCCTAAAATTAGGAAAAAATGTTCCGGTGCTTTAATATACTGTTACAACACAGCTATCCCGCTACGCAAATATTCATGTTGATACGAGAGCGCAAGGCCCTGAACCGGTCCGGGACTGCCACCCAGGAGAAAGGGATAACCCGTTTGATCAGTATCCTGGATGCGGCGAGGGAGGTATTCATGGAAGCCGGGTATGGCGGCTTCACCATGCGCAGGATCGCTTCCCGCGCCGGCATCACCATCGGTAATCTCAACTATTATTACCGTACCAAGGAAGACCTGTTGCAGGACCTGCTGGAATACGTCATCAATGATTACCTGGTGGAATTCGAGCGCCGCCGGCTGATTGCCGGGCATTCTCCCGAAAAACAACTGCTAGCGGTACTGAAATTCTGGATAGATGACCTGGGCACCCAGGAGACCACCATTTTCTTCCCGGAACTCTGGGCGCTGGGAAACCATGAACCACGTATCGCCGAACTGGTCGACGAACTGTACGCAAAAGCCCGGCTGCCGTTGAACGAACTCATACCGCAAATCAACCCGACCCTGACCAGGAAGGAAGCGGAACGCATGGCCTTGTACATGTGCGCGGCGATGGAAGGCCTGACCGTGTTTGTGGGCAATGAAAAGGCCTGGGCCGGCCAGATCGAGGAGATAAAGCGGATCACGATCAGGAATTTCCTGGATATGATCAAGAATACGAAAGGCAAACGCAGACAGGGCGGCGCGGACAAAGTTGCCGAACAGCCATTATGACTTGCCTTCTCTTGTATCTGTGACACACTACGCGCACCAACAACGTCAACATAAGGAAAACAGGACATGACCGACTCAATAAAATACCTGTTACAGGAATCCGACATACCCACCGCCTGGTACAACATCATCGCGGACTTGCCCGAAGCGCCGCCGCCGGTACTGCATCCCGGGACGGGTCTGCCCATCACGCCGGACGACCTTGCACCCTTGTTCCCAATGGCGGTGATTGAGCAGGAAGTCAGCAGCGAACGTTACATCGATATCCCTGAACCGGTAAGAGACATCCTCAAGCAATGGCGACCGACTCCCTTGTACCGGGCGCGCAGGCTTGAACAGGCCCTGGATACGCCGGCGCGGATCTACTACAAATACGAGGGCGTGAGCCCGGCCGGGTCCCACAAACCCAATACCGCCGTAGCCCAGGCATTTTATTCAAAGCAGGAAGGCGTGAAGCGCATCACCACCGAAACGGGCGCCGGCCAGTGGGGTTCGGCGCTGGCGTTTGCAGGCGCATTTTTCGGACTGGAAATAGAAGTCTATATGGTGAAAGTGAGTTTCAACCAGAAGCCCTACCGCCGCGTCTTCATGGAGAGCTTCGGCGCCACCTGCATCGCCAGTCCCAGCGATACCACGGAGTCGGGGCGCGCGGTACTCGCGGAAAATCCGGACAGCACCGGCAGCCTGGGCATCGCCATCAGCGAGGCGGTGGAACGGGCAGTACAGCGGGACGACACCCGTTACGCGCTGGGCAGCGTGCTGAACCATGTCCTGTTGCACCAGACGGTCATCGGCCAGGAAACCATGAAGCAACTGGAGATGGCCGATGACTACCCCGATGTCATCGTCGGCTGCACCGGCGGGGGCAGTAATTTCGCCGGCATCGCGTTTCCTTTCCTGGGAGAGAAACTGCGCGGCGGGCAGGATGTGCGCATCATCGCGGTGGAACCGGCCAACTGCCCGACCCTGACCAAGGGCAGGTACGCCTATGATTTCGGCGACACGGGACACCTTACGCCGTTGGTCAAGATGCACACCCTGGGATCGACATTCGTACCACCGGGATTTCATGCCGGCGGCCTGCGCTATCACGGCATGGGGCCGCTGGTAAGCCAGACGGCGGAACTCGGCCTGGTGCATCCGCGCTCCTATACGCAGGCCGAGTGTTTCGATGCCGGCGTGCAATTCGCCAAGGCTGAAGGGATTATCCCGGCGCCGGAGGCCAATCACGCGGTCGTCGGCGCAATTGAAGAAGCAATAAAATGCAAGGAAGACGGCAGCAGCAAGGCGATCCTGTTCAACCTCTGCGGCCATGGAAATTTCGACATGCAGGCCTATATGGACTATTTTGCCGGCAAACTGTACGACCAGGAATATTCCGAGGAAGAACTCGCCATGGCACTGTCCGGCCTGCCCTCGGTGGCAGCCGCCGCCTGATAAATCCCGGCGGCGAGACAGGAGTTCTGGGGACACAATACTTAATTCCGACCCGGCATTCACAATTCTCCACTTTCAGAATTAAGTATTGTGTCCCCAGAACTCCCGGCTTCCCGCCTCAGTGTAAACGAGCTGTATAAATCCTTTTCGACACCCGTATTGTCCGGTGTCAACATGACCGTCAAACCGGGAGAAGTCCACGGGTTGATCGGGGAAAACGGGGCCGGCAAGTCGACCTTGATGAATATCCTCTCCGGGTTACTTCCCTGGGACCGGGGCGAACTCTTTCTGGACGGCGCAAGCTATACGCCCGGGAATGCCGGGGATGCCCTGTGCCGCGGCATCACCCTGGCGGCCCAGGAACTCAGTCTTATCGACACCCTGTCTGTTGCCGAGAATATTTTTCTGCGACGCCTGCCTAACCGGAAAGCTGTCATCCGCTACCCGGAACTGCTGGACAAGGCGGGGAAGATGATGAAGCTGGTCGGCATGGAAATTCTTGACCCGGATACACCTGTCAACCGGATCCCCCTGGCGCAACGCCAGCTTACTGAACTGGCGAAGGCGCTGGCTTTCGACAGCCGGCTTTTGATCCTGGATGAACCCACCGCAGCATTGACTGAACCGCAGGCGCAACGGCTGCACGAGATCATACGGGATCTTGCCGCCGGGGGAACATCCGTAATTTACATCAGCCACAGGCTGAAGGATGTGCTTGACGTCTCGGACACCATTTCCATATTACGGGATGGACAGGTGGTGGACAGCTCTCCGGCCGGAACCGTCACACTGGATGAAATGATCCGACTGATGTCAGGACGGG
>VYCZ01000186.1:0-5350 GCA_009843675.1 Gammaproteobacteria bacterium
CCCAAATACCCATCCGTAGGCTGGAAAGATTGGAAGAGACATATTGATAAGTTTATTCGCGCATTCGACCAAATTGCTGAACAAAGCTGGAAAAATCAGGAACAGCAGTCTGTATGAATGAGGGGCAGCACGCTGAATGGAAACCTTCTTGGCGTGATGAATATCTGGAAGGGAGCGCTGAACCGGTTTATCATTGAGGTTGAGGACCGGCTGACTGAGTATGTGTAACCGGCGATTTACACAGAAATCTTTACAGTCCCGGACATAGACTTCCCCATAGACGATCTGCTTATCTCCGTCGAACTTCTTAAATTCAACGATCTTCTCTTTCCTTTTTGGATACGTCGATAGCCATACATCCAGTATATAACCATCACTTCAGGAATGAATGTCAAATCCTTTTGCAATTAGCTGCACAACCTGGGTTTTTAATACCCCTTAACTTTATCAGGGAGATCCGCTTCCATACCCTGTTTTAGGAGTACAAAGAAAAGAAACAACGCCATCTTCAATCCATTCTGTCGCCCACTCATTTATCTCTCCATTTCTGGTAGTACATGCTCGATATGCTACTCCAAAGGTATGGCGTTCATTCGCATAATTGGCATCCGTTTTCACCCAAATATAAATCTTTGGAAGAAGATCACTTTTATCAACCGGGGAAATATAGATAGCCCTTGGCAGTTCTTCAGCATGGGCACCAAAAACAACCAAACACCATGCAACCAACACTCTAATCAGCATCTTCATTCCAGTATTTCCCATATATCAGGATCATAGTATTCAGGCACCACTCGCCCTCTTTCCGGCATATCTTTCAAACTGTCACCACGGTCAATCCACTTATTCACCCAGCGTTCGGCATTAACGGGATGATCTTCGGCAATGTATTCGAGAATTTGTTGTAATCGGTATCTTGCCCGGCGTGTCCAGACAACCTTCACGTCTTATTGATGCCCAACTGTCGGCGCAATTCAGCACTACCGACCACCTGATTTGCCTCACTCTCAGCCAGTCCTGCTTCTATGTCATACCGTATTTGCAACGTATACAGCAGCTTTTCCCATGACGTATCATCCGGAAGATCGTCAATCAGTCGATGAGCGGTTTGTTTAATCTCTTGTTTTAGCTGCATGGCAATGCTCTGTGACAGTTTTTATCAGCATGTCGATGTCCTCCAGATCGCCTACTATATCTACCACCCCATCAGTATGGTGAACATAATAGCCTTCAACTGTACTGGTACTGTCGTCATAGCCCATTTTTGATTTTCTCCAGCTCATCCAGATATTCTTGCCCACTCAACCCTTTCAAACGAGCAGTATTTTCTTCTCTCCTCTGCTTAGCTCCCGGAGCATTATACTCCTTGATGAAACCCAACAGGCCCAAACCAAGAGCACCCAAAATGGCGTAGAAGAAATACTTCCACAACGGGTCAGTAAACACCCATTTCACGGTAGCCGCACCCAACAGGATCAAATCCAAAAACAGGTACGGAGTAAATATCAAAACAATGGCGATCAATATCAACCAGAGAACAAGTTTCATTTCTTCCTCCTTCTCTTGTCTTGGGGCATTATAATAGGGTTTGTACGAACTCAATCAGAAACAACTTTGACATACGACCAGCCACCCGAAGTACTACGTGGCTTTAATGGCGTTTGGTCTGAAATTTTGACGAGCTTAGATACAGGAATCTGCTCTTCAAACTGTTCGACATCCACGACTGAGATAAGATTGATACATGTTTTGCCATCAACTTCCGTGTAAATTTCCTTCTCGCTTGGCTGATGTTTTTGCATATGAGCATTCAACTCTGCTCGCCGAGCAGACGCCATTTAAGTACAGTGCAAAGTTCATCATTGAAATTCAACTATTGATTAAATAGTATGGTATCTATCCATATGCGTGTGCTGTGGTCAGGTCTTTGACTTTTTATGGCGGTCGTTGAAGTCAAAAAAGTCTATCATACGGCCTGACCCATGTCCCCTGCTCTGGCACTACCGGGCTGGTACGGCTTGTTTGTTTTGCTATATTATGATTATTACCCCTCTAACAACGGTGTCTATATCAGTCAGATTATTGTAACTAACAGTATGCCACTCAAGCATGTTGGAGAATAACGGGTACAGCCCCGATAACTGATATTCAGAAAATCGGATATGGCGACCCCCAAAGAAGTAACTGAACAGTTAATCGATTGCTTGCCCGACCATGCTGGTTGGGATGAGATCATGTATGAGTTGTACGTACGAAGCAAGATCAAAGAAGGCATGGCCGACATTGAGGCTGGACGTACATTCCCACATGGAGAAGTGAAGGCAAAGTTTCTGAATCGATGAAAATCCAATGGGCTGCGAAGGTTCGTCTGCTGGTCCTTTGTTGCCTAATCGTCTGCAGCATGCCGGCAAACAGCGAGGAGTTGCCCGAGAACAGGGCTTATTTTAGCTTCGGCCTGGGCGCCGTCTTTCCTGAGGGAACCCGTTTCACCGATAGCGGGTGGGCGGATTCCGGTATCGCAAAACTTTACGGCAGTCCTGATATTTTCACGGATGGTGATTTTGATACCGGCATCGAGTGGCGGGCAGGGATGGGATACCGGTTCACTCCCGCCTTGCGCGCGCAGGTGGAATTCGGCATGGCCAACGGCCTTGACTACCGTGGTAATGCGAACTATCACAGATCGGGGGCGCGCCAGCCGTCAGAAGCGGAACTGGATACGCGGCAGTTCCTGCTTGCCGGGTTCTACGATTTTCCGTCGTGGGAAGTCGGTGGTAATCTGCGCGTACAGCCCTACCTGGGAGCCGGCGCCGGCATCACCGACTATGACCTGGAAGACTTTGTTCAACGGTTCCCCGCTCCCGATAGTCCGCTCGGTTATCTGCGCCGGGGCGCCAATGGTGAAATCCCATTGACCCGCCTTCCGCCTGGAAGCGGGCAGGAATTTACCTGGATGGTGACCGCGGGCGTGGTCATACCGGTGACGAAACGCACTCGTCTCGACTTGAGCTACCGCTATACGGACGCAGGGGAAATAACAACCGACATGGGCGACATCACCATTGAACGATACCGGCAGGATGGCAGCCGCAGGGAAGACCTGCTTGTCGAGATCGACAAAACCGTGGCCGACCTGAAAACCCACGGCCTGCTGGCCACGTTCCGGTTCGACTTCTGACCTGCAAAAAAGCCATAAGGCCAAGTCTTTGATTTTAATATGGTTAAACGCGGCAATCTATGAAAACACTACGGATTTACTTTGACACCTCGGTTATCGGGAGTTGCTTCGACCCTGAATTTCAAGAATGGTCTGAAGCACTGATGGATGATTTTCTGCGGCGCTGGTACGCTGTCAGAAAAAGAGAACAATGTGGCAACTTAATCCTGGCGGCAGGACAATGAGAGGTCTCGCCGCTCTCACCGCAGTCCTGCTCTTGACGCTTGGGCTGCCGGAGCGAGCGGGAGCTCAGGACAGCGATGTCAGGACCTACAGAGTGACCTTCGTGGGGAAGTGGAATAGCAGCAGCACACCGGGAGGCGTCGTCGCGGGCGCCCACTTCACGAGCCTCGTCGGCGCAGTCCACAACAGCAACGTCACATTCTGGGCGGAAGGCGGGACCGCCACGGCGGGAGTCGAACAAGTTGCCGAACTGGGAGCTACAGGGCCGTTCATCAACGAGTACAACGCGGTTCCGGCCGCCCACAAGAGGGATCTGATCCATGAGGCGGGCGGGACCAGTGCAACCGGCACGCGGAACTTCACGATCACGGTGAGCCCGGCGCACCCGCTGGTGACGCTGCTGTCGATGATTGGCCCCAGCCCGGACTGGTTCGTCGGCGTTTCCGGGCACTCGCTGCGCGACAAGCAGGGTCGGTGGAAGACGTTCGAGAGCATCGATCTCTACGCTTGGGACGCGGGGACGGAGGACGGCGCCGGGTTCTCCCTCAGTAACCCGTCGACAACTCCCCAGGGGACGATCACGAGCCTACGGGGAAGGGGGAGGTTCTCGAATTCGCCGATGGCAACACTTACCTTCACGCTCCAGGCGGCGCCGGCCCCGGTCACCGCCCTGCCGGCCCTGGTGGTGACCGGCAACGATGAGTCCCCCGTGACCCTGTCCCCGGCCTTTGATCCCGACTCCACCGACTACACGGCCGCCGACCGCCGCAGCCTGCCAGTCTTTGGCCTGGCCCTGGCGGACGACACCCAGGGCAGCATCGCCGCGCGCCTCGAGGCCGCGCGCCTCGAGACCGCGCCCGGCGCCGGCCGGCCGGCTGGCGCCGGGCTGACCCAGGCCCTCGCCGCGGTCCTGCCCGGCCAGTCCGTCGGCGCCCCGGCCCATGACGCCTTCGACCCGGCCCGGGCGGAGTCCCGGGTGGACTCCGGCTGGGTCGCCCCGTCCGCCCCGGTCAACTGGCAAGCCCTGCTTGATAATGCCGACTTTGTCCTGCCCCTGACCAGGACACCTGCCGGCGAGCCCGCCCCCACCGGTCTTGACTCCCTCACCTTGTGGAGCGACGGCGCCTACCGCCATTTACGCGGCCACAGTGACGGCCTGGCTTGGCATGGCGACCTCCAGGGCGCGCGCCTGGGCGCCGAGCTGCGCGTCACTGAGTCCCTCACGGCCGGGACCGCCGTCGGCTGGCAACGCGCCGGCTGGGACGAGCGGGATACCGATACCAGCGACCGCCACACCCTGACCCTCATCGGCGTCCACCCCTACGCCGGCTGGACCGGCGCGCGCCTGTCCGCCTGGGCCGGCGGCGGGCTGGGCTGGGGCGAACTTAACAGTCGCCGGGACGACATCACCCGGCGCGAGAACATCAACACCCGCACTCTGGGCGGCGGCCTGGACAGCCGGCTGTGGGACACGGTGGCCTTAAGCGTGCGCCTCAAGGCCGAGGGCCTGCTCACGGCGCTCAAGACCGACGCCGTCCGCGTCGACTCCCACCGCCTGCGCCTGGCCCTTGAGGTCGACCATACCCGGCGCTTGGCCCAGGCCGCCACCCTCACCCCGACCCTGCAACTGGGCCTGCGTCGGGACGGCGGTGACGGCCGGGGCGGGCTGGGCGCGGAGCTGGGCGGCGCCCTGCGCTACACCGGCGGATCCCTCATCCTGCATGGACAGGCGCGTACCCTTATCGGACGCAACGGCTATAAGGAGTGGGGAATCCAGGGCCTCGCCGAGTGGCGCGCGCGCCCCGACGGGCGCGGCCTGACGTTGCGCCTTACGCCCGGCATCGGCCGCGCCGACAGCGGTCTGGCGCAGTTGTGGACCCGGGGCCTGCGCGAGGAGATGACCCCCCAGGCGCCCCAAAACTACGCCGCCCGCCTGGACGTGAACCTGAG
>VYCZ01000186.1:5360-6181 GCA_009843675.1 Gammaproteobacteria bacterium
CCCTATCAGCGCGGGCGCCTCACCCCCTACCTGGAAATGCAGCGGCAACACACGGCGCGTTACCGCTCAGGCGTGCGCTGGGCCGGACCCGGCAACCTGACCCTGCACCTGCTCGGCGAGCGTCACGGCGACCACGACGCCGGGACCGACTACGCCCTGCTGCTGGAAGGGGCCGGGCAGTTCTGAGACGCCGGTACTATCAGCTATCCTCGTGGAGAAGACAGCATGGTAACGATAATCGAAATCCCCGTCCGGGACGCCGCTGCCGACGCTGGCACCACGTACTTCATGCCGTACTTTGTCGCCCGCTTCGAGGGTACCCTTAACGACCGGCAGGATGAAGACTGGATACGAATAGACCTCACGGCCGGGACGACCTATGATATTGCCCTAGCCGGCCGCGGCGAGGACGGCGCCCCGGACACGATTCTGACCGTGTACAACGCGGCCGGCGAGCGGGTCGCCCGCAACGACGACGTGGACCAGGCCGCGGGCAACCTCCATTCACGGCTGAGCTTCACTCCGGACAGCAGCGGCGTGTATTACCTCAGTGCGTCCGCATACACGGCCAACCCGACGCAGGACAATGCGGGGGATTACGCGCTGACGCTGGCCGCGCGCGAGGGCAGCGGCGGCATCGAGAGCTACCGGGACTCACCGGCCAGCGTCAGCGCGACCCTGGATGAGGAGTCCGGCGCGCTGGCCCTGGCAGGTTCCCGGTATGGGGATGTCCTCACCGGCAACAGTGCGGCGAACTGGCTGTTCGGCAACGGTGGCGATGATACCCTGCGCGGCGGGGGCGGGGACGACTGGCTGTATGC
>VYCZ01000289.1 GCA_009843675.1 Gammaproteobacteria bacterium
GACTTTGGTGGCTTTACAGGTACGAACGTACACTCCTATGGACCGCCGCGCTGGTTTGGAGGCCAGGTCCGGTATACCTGGCAATAACAGAAAACCGCATCCTCCTCAGGGTTGTACTGAAAAAGTCGAAGCGGTCCGGGTGTTCGGACCCTTCGACTTTATTCATCCAGGTCAATGATATTCCTGCACTGACGGATCACTTCCGAGCGCAGACCCCGCAGCTCCGAATGTGTCGGCTTGCCGTGCCCGACGAGTAATAGTAATCCTTCAATCAGCATCGCTACGATTGCAGTTCTCTGGGCTATGGAGCGTGCGGACAGTTGCGGTTTCACTTCTGCAATAATCGCGGCGATGCTCTGCCTGTGGAGGACATAAAACCTGTCCAATGCAGCCGATGCATCTTCATCGCGTGCGGCCAACGCCCATATCTCAGGGAAGAACTGGCCCACGAACGGTTCTTTCAAGTCATCGAACAGAAACCCGATGACCGTATCGAATTTCTTGTCTGGAGACAGGCCGGAGAAATTATTGCGCGTTACCGGGTATTGACCAAGATAGTATGTGCTCAGAGTATATTCGAGCACCTCGGTCAGCAGGTCTCTCCGGGTCGGGAAATAATATTGCACCGTGCGCAAGTGCACGCCGCCCTCTTTCGCAACGCTGCGCATGGAGAATTCGCTGTGGCCTTTTTCAGCCAGCGCGCTGCGCGCTGCTTCAAGCAGCGCTATTTTGGTAGGCTGTAATTTTTTCCTTCTCACGCACCCTCTTTATTATGAATGTGAAAGATTTTTTTTACCGGTTCCAACACTTCCCAGGTTACGGTTTCTCCCAGTTGGGTAAAAAATGTGTCGCCTGCGGCAAAATGATGCGCCGCGCCGTCGGTATCCGTAATAACAACCCTGCCCTCCAGGAGTGTACAAATTTCATCGCCGGTGTAGGTGTATTCAAACTTTCCGGTTGAACACTCCCAGACGCCGACCTGCAGTCGCGTCTCGAAATTTCCCAGGTCATGTCTGCCGTTGTGTTTCGGCTAGCCACTCAATACCTTGACAAACGGCAAGTCGTCAAATTCAGGCCAGGGAGCAAGACCGCCTTTATTTTTTAACTCTGTATAGTCAAGCATATTATCCCTCCACTTCAGTCTTTATCATTTCGTATTGTTTTGCAGATCATATTCCTTCCATGCCTGTTTTACCACAAAGGCCCGCAAGGCTTCAGCATCCTCTTCAGACAGATAGTCATGCCCAATCATTCCCGTAGCCCGCTTGACTCCCTTGACAACCACCTGGTACCAGGCTTCATCGGAATACAGCATAGGTGATGCGCGCAGGTCCGGCGCGGATCCGGTAAAGCCGGTTGCCTGCTCTCCGTGGCAGATCCAGCAACCGCCGGCATTGAACAATTCCTTGCCCACGGCAAGGACGTCTTCCGAGCCGAGTTGTTCCGGCGGTTCGGGCACGACCGCCTGTTCACTTGCAGCAGGCGGCATCGGGTTATTGGCATCCAGGGCAAAAGCCATCAGGCGCGCAGGCCCGCGCGCGTCGCGGGAAGCGCCATAGTCAGGCAACGCATTACGAATGAACGTCGGCGCTCCGACCGGCGTCAGGATGATCTGTTTACCATCCACACGATAGCTGATCGGGCCGGTCTGAATGGATGAACCGGTTTTTACCGACCACAGTAATTGTCCCTTGTCTGCGCTGTAGGCGTTCAGCTCTCCTGTTCCGGTGCCATGGAATACGAGATTCCCGCCGGTGCTCAACGTGCCTCCATTAATCGGCACATCCTGGGGTATTTTCCAGCGTGCGGTTTGCTTCACCGGATCCCAGGCCAACAAACTGCCACGCCCATGTATTGCCTCGGCATCGTTACCGATAATATAGGTATCTATCAGGATGCCACCCAGTTTGGCATCTTTCCTGTATTCATACAGGGACGGAATGTCCCAAGCGCTGAAATACGCCAGCCGTGTCAGCGGACTGAAACTCATGGGTTGCCAGTTATGAGCGCCCCAGATATTGGGATATACAATCGCCTTCCCGTCAGGATTGAGGTAGTAACGCGCGCCCGGTAATTCAACCGGTCTTCCTGTGGTTGGATCATAATGGCTGGCCCAGGTTACCTTGGCGTATTTCTCTGCGGAGATAAATTCTCCCGTTACCCGGTCGATGACATAGAAAAATCCGCTTTTCGGCGCCTGCAACAGCACCTTTCGCATCCTGCCGTCAATTTTCAAATCTGCCAGCACGATTGGCATGTTGGCGTTGTAATCCCAGGTATCGTGGGGAACGGTCTGATAGTGCCACTTGTATTCGCCGGTGTCCGCGTCAACGGCAACGATGGAATTGGTAAACAGGTTGTCTTCACCGCCGGGACTACGCACCCCTGCGTTCAATGGCGACGCTGAGTCAGTGCCGAAATAGATGCTGTTCAACTCCTGGTCATAGACGATGGTTTCCCAGACGGAAGCGCCGCCGTTCGGCGCCCATCCGTCAGGCCAGGTTTCAGCCGCCATTTCCATCGCTTTGCTCTCATATCCTTTTGCAGGGTCTCCGGGCACGGTATAGAAGCGCCAGACCTCATGACCGGTGGCGGTATCATAGGCGCTGATGACGCCGCGTGAACCGAAGTCGGAAGCACCGCTACCGATATATACCTTACCGTTTGCCACTCGCGGCGCGCCGGACATGCCGTTTTCACCATTGGGATCGCAGGCCGGTTGCAGGTCTTCAACCGGGGCAACCCATTCTTCTATCCCTGACGCCGCATTGATTGCCACCAGCCGGCAATCACCCGTTGCGACAAACACTTTACCTCCCCAGACCGCGATGCCGCGATTGATGCGCGCAGTCCAACCGTTGGTAAAACTCAGGCCGCGCCTGACGCTGGGGTCGTAATTCCAGAGCAGGTTGCCATTGCGGGCATCAAACGCATACACCCGGGCAAAAGGAGCGCTCATATACACTACCCCATCCACTACGATAGGCGTGGCCGACAGGCCATCGCGACTGGGTATGTCGGCATGCCATGCCAGTCCCAGCCGGTTTACGTTGCCGGTGTTTACCTGGTCGACGGGAGTGAAGCGCTGATCGCCATAAGTTCGTCCATACGTCATCCAGTTATCCACATCTGAATCAGCAGACAATACGCGTTCTTTGGTAACGTTGCCGGCAGTGATGTTTGCAGCGACTGCAGGCTGATTCATTAATACCTCGGACATGAACGTCAGTGCCAGCAGGTTTACGCAAAATAGCGACAGCCTATGGGTGCAAAAAGATTGTTTCATTGATTATCTCCCGATAAATCAGTGGTTATGCCGTCAAGAGACGGTAATACTGTTACTCAAACAGAATCTCTGCATAGTTTTTCCAGGAGCCCCGGTATAGTGCTTAACTGCATGTATATCCGGTTCGTTGCCGGGTTTCAGCCCTCGATGCTGTTGTTCGGCTTATATTGCATAATTCTGATACAGAAGATATCATACGTCAACTGACGAATAAACCTGGTTTACGGGCCAATTGGGTTGCATGCCTCCATGAACAATCACTCAAACAATTTGTGCAGATTCCGTTTGGTAATCCCGGCAATCGCCCTGACAATTGCAACCCTGTCAGGTCAGGCAGAAATCCCGGAAAATGACTGGCCCGTGCACGGCCATACACACAAGGAACAACGCTTCAGTCCCCTGGACCAGGTAACCAGGGGAAACGTGCATGCTCTCCAGCCTGAGTGGTATCTGGACATTCCCAGTATCGATGACGGCCTGACTGCCACCCCGATAATCCGGGACGGCATCATCTACATGAGCAGTTCATTTGCAAATATTTACGCTGTAGACGCGGCAAATGGAGACCTGCTCTGGCACTATGACCCGGAAGTCAGCGTACATTCCGGGTTTTCCAATTCCTGGGCCGCCCGGGTAAATCGCGGCGTTGCAGTCGCTGACGGCCTGGTCTTTATCGGCACACCTGATTGCAGGCTGGTTGCCGTCAGCGCGGACAGTGGTGAATTGCGCTGGCAAAATCTCACCTGTGACCCCTCTGCGGAATATGCTATTACCGGGGCGCCGCGAGTTGCCGATGGCAAGGTATTTATCGGCAACGGCATTTCAGATTACGGCGCACGCGGTTATGTTTCCGCATATAACGCGGCAACGGGTAAATTTATCTGGCGGTTCTGGACTGTGCCCGGCAACCCGGAAGACGGTCATGAGAACGAGATCATGGAAATGGCCGCTGAGACCTGGGCTGACGGATGGGCGCCGTACGGAGGCGGCAGTCCCTGGGATGCCATAGTCTTTGACCCCGAACTCAACCAGTTGTACGTCGGCACCGACAGCGCCATTCCCTACGACCCATCGGTACGAAGCCCGGGTGGCGGAGATCACCTGTTCACAAATTCGATCATCGCTCTGGATGCAGACACCGGCGCCTACCAGTGGCACTACCAGACCGTTCCCAACGATGCCTGGGACTACAATGCCGCCAACCATATCATCCTGGCCGATTTGCAGATTTCCGGCGAATCGCGACAAGTCCTGATGCAAGCGCCCAAGAACGGATTTTTCTACGTGATTGACAGGCAAACGGGCGCCCTGCTCTCTGCCCGGCCCTATATCGGAATCACCTGGGCTTTACACGTAGACCTGAAAACCGGCCGTCCGGTGGAGCATCCGGAGGCGCGCTATTACAACAACCAGTCCAAGCGCGCGACGGTAATTCCCTCCTTGATTGGAGGTCATAACTGGCATCCCATGAGTTACAACCCGTACACAGGTCTCGTGTATATTCCTGCGCACGAATTCAAGACCACCTTTTCGATAAACCCGGACGCGGCGCTGGGTGGAGTTCTGTTCGACGTATACGGCGATGACCTGGACGAGAAAAAGACAGGCCTGAAACCTGAAACGAAAAATACCATAGGCCGCTTGATTGCATGGGACCCGGTCAGGGCGAAGGCAAAATGGGCAGTCAACCATGAACTGCCCATGAATGGCGGCGTCATGTCCAGCGCCGGTGGGCTGGTATTTCAGGGCACGGCCACCGGCTGGTTTAACGCATACGAAGCGAACACGGGCAAGCGCCTCTGGAGTTATGATGTGCAGGCCTCGGTCCAGGCCCCCCCGGTCAGTTACCGCATAGACGGCAAACAATATGTGCTGGCTGCAGTCGGCGGCGGCGGAATAGCCCGTTTCATGGTGCCGATATATGGTACGGGCGAAAAAGCGTTGGGGCCCAGTCGCCTGATTGCATTTACCCTTGATGGCCGGGAAACCCTGCCGGCGCTTGTATTACACCAGCCGGCAGTACCCAGGCCGCCGGAACTGACTGCCTCTGCGGAAGATATCACACGCGGCGCTGAAACTTATGAGGTGGCGGCCTGTGGTGTATGTCACGGTTCCACCGGAGTAGGAAGCAGACCGCACACGTCCGTGCCTGATTTACGTTACATGACCCCGGAAACGCATAAGGACTTCAGGAATATTGTCCTGCGCGGTTATCGACGTCCCACGGGCATGATCCCCTACGACGGAATTCTTGAAGATGCGGATATAGATACAATACATGCATACCTCATCAGCAGACAATGGGAACTGTATCAGCAGCGGCAAAACAAAACACAGACAAAGGAATGACAACCAGATTTATACAACAACCCCGGAGGCTTGCACACCATGAAGATGCCCGTAAAGAGCATTCTGTACTGCACCGTATTACTGTTTCTGGCAACCGCGCCATTACAAACCCGCGCTGACGATACCTCACCGATGCGTTTGCCCGAAGACAAGCTGGCCGGTATCAACCTGGGTGAATTCGCTCCCTGGCCTGATGAAATGATCCTCGCCGGCTCTTCTGAACATACCTTCAGTGAATTGTTTTCCGGTGAGATCGTGATCGGCGTGTACCAGGCCCGTCCGATCAAGCTGGATATCAGTTCGCCCTGGCCTTTTGATGAACTGGTCCTGGTCCTGCAAGGTGAATTGCACCTGACGGAATCCGGCAACGAACATACCGAGAAATATCCCGCGGGCAGCATGCTGGTTGTTCCCAGAGGTTTTACCGGCACCTGGGAAATGGTAGGGGATTACCGTGAAATGTTTGTGGTCGAGAAACAGGCCTATGTTGCATCC
>VYCZ01000089.1 GCA_009843675.1 Gammaproteobacteria bacterium
AAAATATGCTGCCTGCGCCGGAACTGGAAGGCATCGCCGAAACCGGGATGCAGGGACTGGATGAGCTTCTGCTCGGCATTGATTCCGTCGTGCAGGATATGCCCTGCGTCAACCTGGTCGATAGCGTCGCCTACTACCTGTGCCAGGGCCAGCCGGTCACGGTGCCCAGGGCGCCGACCCGGGGAATGCTGCGTATTTACACGGAAGACGACCGTTTCCTCGGGGTGGGTGAAGTGCTTGCCGATGGGCGCGTGGCGCCGAAACGGCTGCTGGCTTCAGGTTGACATTGAGGTTTTACAGATATTTTACTTGTCAGTTAATGCAAGCATGGTTACAATACCCGCGCTTTAGAAAGACCGGACAGGAGAAAAATATATCAATGCCATTAAGTCAGCAGCACAAGGCTGATATCTTGAAGAAATATCAACGTTCATCCGGAGATACGGGTTCACCCGAGGTCCAGGTGGCGCTACTGACCGCGCGCATTACTGATTTGTCGCAGCACTTTAAATTGCATTCCAAAGATCACCATTCACGCCAGGGTTTGTTGCGCATGGTAAATCAGCGTCGGAAGCTGCTGAACTATTTAAAGAATAAAGACGTTGATCGGTATCGTGAACTCATAGGCCTGTTGGCTCTGAGAAAGTAACCGGTCCGGCATTCATGTGTCCGGCAACCGGGTGAATATATCAGGTTGTCCTCGCAGTCCTGGGGCCTTCTAAGCAGGCCGTCTCATAAGATCATATGTAAAATTTCAATCAGATAATAATCGGGAAGAATTAATGAACGTAGTAAAAAAAGAATTTCAGTACGGGGATATTCCGGTCGCGTTGGAAACCGGCAGAATTGCCAGGCAGGCCACCGGCGCAGTATTGGTGAGTATGGGGGATACGGTCGTGCTGGTGACCTGTGTCGCCAGTAAGGAAGCCAGGCCGGACCAGGATTTTTTTCCTCTCACAGTGGATTACATGGAGAAAACCTATGCAGCCGGGAAAATACCCGGTGGTTTCTTCCGGCGCGAGGGCCGGCCTTCGGAAAAGGAAGTGCTGACTTCCAGGCTGATTGACAGGCCGGTACGCCCGCTGTTTCCGAAACACTTCAAAAATGAAGTCCAGATCATCGCCACGGTCATGTCGCTGGACCCGCAGATTGACCCGGATATTCCGGCCCTGATCGGCGCATCTGCCGCGCTGGGCGTTTCCGGGATACCGTTCAACGGACCCATCGGCGCGGCGCGGGTGGGTTACCGCAACGGCGAATACCTGCTTAATCCCGGTTATGCCGCCCTGACCCGGTCGGAACTGGACCTGGTCGTGGCCGGCACCGAAACCTCCGTCCTGATGGTTGAATCGGAAGCCTCACTGTTATCGGAGGAAGTCATGCTGGGCGCGGTGATGTTCGGTCACGAGCACATGCAGATCGTCATCGAAAATATCCGGCAACTGGTTGCCGAGGCCGGGACCAGGCCCTGGGACTGGCAAGCGCCGGAAGATGACGGGGAACTGGCGGATGAAGTAAACGAACTGTGCGCCGGCCTGTTACGCGAAGCCTATTCAATCCGGGACAAGATAAGCCGTCGCGATCGGGTAGCGGAAATCCGTTCCACGGCAATCACGGCGATTACCGGGAAACATGATGATCGCTGGACTGACAGGACCATAAAAGAAGCCTTTGAGGAGCTGGAAAGCAATATCGTCAGGGGTGCAATCGTCGCCGGCGAACCGCGTATCGACGGCAGGGATACTGCGGCGGTAAGAGAGATCAACGTGGAAGTGGGCGTGTTGCCCAGGGCGCATGGCTCTGCCTTGTTTACCCGTGGTGAGACCCAGGCGCTCGTGACAGCCACCCTGGGCACGGATCGGGATGCACAGATCATCGATGCCATTGAAGGGGAGCGCAAGGACCCGTTCATGCTGCATTACAACTTCCCGCCTTATTGCGTGGGTGAAACGGGCCGTGCCGGCTCGCCCAAACGGCGCGAGATCGGGCACGGCAGGCTGGCCAAGCGCGCCCTGATGACGGTTATGCCAAACCTGGAGGAGTTTCCTTATGCCATGAGGATTGTCTCCGAGATCACCGAATCGAACGGTTCCAGTTCCATGGCCTCGGTCTGCGGCGCCAGCCTGGCATTGATGGACGCGGGGATCGGCATAACAGCCCCCGTGGCCGGAATCGCCATGGGCCTGATCAAGGAAGAGGAGAGATTTGTGGTGCTGTCGGACATCATGGGCGATGAAGACCATCTCGGCGATATGGATTTCAAGGTGGCCGGTTCGGAAACCGGCATCAGCGCGCTGCAAATGGATATCAAGGTGGCCGGCATTACCAGGGAGATTATGGAAGTGGCGTTGTCCCAGGCCAGGGCAGGCCGGTTGCATATTCTTGAGAGGATGAACGCGGTGCTCGGTGAGGTGCGCGCGGAGATGTCGGAATACGCCCCCCGCATCACCACCATCAAGATTCACCCGGACAAGATCAGGGACGTTATCGGCAAGGGCGGCGCCACTATCCGCGCCATCACCGACGAGACCGGCGCGGCCATCGACATCGACGACAACGGCAACGTGAAGATTTATTCCAGCGACAAGACGGCCAGCGACGCCGCGCGCAAACGCATCGAAGACATCACCGCGGATGTTGAAGTCGGCAAGATTTACCGGGGAAAGGTGGCGAAACTGATGGACTTCGGCGCGTTTGTGAACATCCTGCCGGGCAAGGATGGCCTGGTGCATATCTCGCAGATTTCCAACGAACGCGTGCAGAATGTCAGCGACAAGTTGTCGGAAGGCGATTTCGTGAAGGTCAAGGTGCTTGAGATTGACCGCCAGGGCAGGGTCCGCCTGAGCATGAAAGCGGTCGATGAATAAGCAGATGGAAGCTTTCCTCCCGTATAAATAATGAAACGGCGCGCGTTCCTGGTTGCCGGCGGTATCGTGGGTGGCGGCCTGGCGCTGGGGTATTTCTTTACCCCGAACCGGCTGGCTTTGCGGGCCGGTTCCTCTCCTGATCAGGTCTGGCTGACTTCCTGGGTCAGTATCAATCCGGATAATACGGTTACGGTACTGGTCCCGCATGCGGAAATGGGGCAAGGAATTCTGACCTCGTTGCCGATGATGCTGGCGGAGGAGATGGAAGCGGATTGGTCGCTTATGGATATCAGGCAGGCGCCGGCCGAGGAGATTTACGTAACGGACAAGGTCGCGCAGGGGTTCAAGATGGGCAGGACCGATATGCCCGCGCCGCTCAGGAAGTTGCTGGATTTTTCGTTTTACAAGGCGTCAGGCATGGTGAACCTGCAACTGACCGGCGGGAGTACCAGCGTCAGGTTTACCGGCCAGGGAGGAATGCGTGGCGCCGGGGCTGCAGCGAAGGAAATGCTGCTGCGGGCCGCAGCCGACCGCTGGAAGGTGGCGAAATCGGAATGCCGTGCGGCATTGAGCCACGTATATCACGACGCCGGCGGCCTGTCCGCCCGCTTTGCCGACTTGGCTGCGGCTGCCGCGCAATTCAAACCCTCGCTCAATCCCCGGCTGAAAGCAAAACAGGACTATGTCCTGTGCGGCAAGTCCGTGCGCCGCATCGACCTGGACGAAAAAGTGACCGGCGCCCCGATCTATGCCATCGACCTCAGCATGGACAACATGAAGGTTGCGGCTATCCGTCACGCGCCTGTTTTTGGCGGAGAGGTCGTCTCTGTTGATCCCGGTCCCGCCAAGGCCCTGCCCGGGGTGGCGGACGTATTGCAGATCCCCGGCGCCGTGGTTGTGACGGCGGACAGTTACTGGCGCGCCCACAAGGCGCTTTCCGGGCTGGCCGTGGAGTTCGGTGACGGCGGCAACGGCGAGTTCAGTTCGGAGAGCATGTGCCGTGACTTTGACGCGGCCCTGGACGGCGGAGACTTTGTCGCCGATCATGAACTGGGGGACATTGCCGGTGCAGCGGCCGGGTCCGCCGAGCCTGTCCAGGCCGAATACCGCGTGCCGTTCCTGTCCCACGCCGCCATGGAACCCGTGAATTGTGTTGCCTGGCGCCGCGACGGACGGCTTGAGTTGTGGGCCGGTGTACAGGACCCGCTGGGCACAAGGGCGCTGGCCGCTGAGACTGCCGCCATGGATATGGAGTACGTCGTTGTCCACCCGTACCAGATGGGCGGGAGTTTCGGGCGCAAGACTTCGTTCGGGGGCAACTTTATCCGGGACGCGGTGCATACCGCCCTGCGCGTGCCCTACCCGGTCAAGCTGGTCTGGTCAAGGGAAGAGGACATACGCCATGATTATTACCGCCCGTCTGAAGTCAGCCGCTTCGAAGCGCAACTGGATACTGCGGGCAAACCGGTAACCTGGTTGAACCGTTATACGGACATCGGCCTGAACGGTGACGGTGAAGCCGCGCTGATTCCCTACGCAATCGGACACCAGCGGATAGGCAGGGTTGCCTGCGGGGCGCCGGTCCCGCTGGGTTACTGGCGCAGCGTACAACATTCCTGCCAGGGATTTTTCACTGAATCCTTCATTGATGAGCTGGCGCAGCACGCCGCGCGGGACCCGCTTGAATACCGCCTGGCACTGCTGGAGAAGCAGCCGCGCCACCAGGCGGTCCTGCGCCTGGCAGCGCAGAAAGTCGGCTGGGGGAAATCCTTGCCGAAAAATTCCGGCATGGGGCTTGCCGTCGTCGCCAGCTTCGGTTCAATCGTAGCGCAGGCGGTGCACGTATCTTTGGCGGGAGACAGGCTGCGGGTGGAAAAAGTGGTGGCCGCGGTCGACCCGGGAGAAGTCATCAACCCCGCCATTGCCCGGGACCAGGTTGAGAGCGGCATCATCTACGGACTGAGCGCGGCCTTGTTCGGAGATATCGCCATCGACGGGGGGCGCGTCCGGCAGAGCAACTTTACCGATTACCGCATGGTGCGCATGGACCGTGCGCCGTCCATGGAAGTGTATTTCATCGAGAGCGGCGCGGCGTTGGGCGGCATGGGGGAGGTCGGCACGCCGCCCCTGGCGCCGGCCTTGTGCAATGCCATCTTCGCGGCAAGCGGACAACGCATCCGCCGTCTCCCGTTGCAGGATCACCTGTCCGTATAACCCTGCGCCAACCCTGCCGGAGAGGGTAAACTTCCGTTTTATACTCTCCACGCTTGTTTTATACTGGCTGGATTGTTCCAACTTTTCCGACGAATATGAAATTAAGCGGTGATGAATTCAGGCACTGGGACCATAAGTCCATCACGCTGCTGGGCATGTCCGGGGTCGGCAAGACCACCCTGGCAAGAAAGCTGCGCCGGCACAACTGGTTCCATTATTCCGGCGATTACCGGATTGGCACCCGTTACCTGGATGAGCCGATTCTGGACAACATCAAGCAGCACGTTATGCAGATCCCTTTTACCCGGGAGTTGCTGCGTTCCGATTCGATTTACATCACCAACAACCTCGATATCGACAACCTGAAACCGCTTTCCAGTTTTCTGGGCAAACTGGGTAATCCGGAACTGGGCGGGCTGGACCTGAAGGAATTCAAACGCCGCCAGGAACTGCACCGACTTGCCGAGGTCAATTCCATGAACGACGTGCCGGAGTTTATGCAACGGGCTCGTGAAGTATACCGCTATGCGCATTTTGTCAATGACGCCGGCGGCAGCCTGTGCGAGATGGATGACGCCGTGATCAAATTGCTGGCGCAGCATACGTTGATTTTATATATCGAGGCTACCGCTGAGGATGAAAAGGAGTTGATCGCCCGAGCCGAGCGGGACCCGAAGCCGTTGTATTACCAGGAGGCCTTCCTGGATGAGCAACTGGCCGAATACATGCGTGAACGGGGCCTGGATTACATTGCCTTGATCGAACCCGATGATTTTGTCAGGTGGGTGTTCCCCAGACTGTTTCGCGCCCGTATTCCGCGTTATGAACACATCGCCGCCAGTTATGGTTATACCGTTGGCACCGACGAAGTGCTTGCCGTAGCGTCAGAACAGGATTTCATCGATGTCATTGCCGGCGTCCTGAACCGGCAGGGAGGTTAGCTATGCCGCTGGTAGCAAATACCGACCTGCCCAGCTTCGAGCGCCTGCAGAGTGAAGGTAGTCTCGTGCTACCCCGAGCCACGGCCAGAAGCCAGGAAGTG
>VYCZ01000114.1 GCA_009843675.1 Gammaproteobacteria bacterium
GTATAGGCGCGCACGGCAAAACCTCCTTGTGTGGAGCACCATATATCAACTTTGCCCTCTTCATTGACACTGACTACACATCCATGAGGCTCAATATATCCCTGGTGTACGGCCGGCGTCGTAAACGTCCTTTCAACAACCAGGTCAGCCTCGGCGAAACCGCCTTCAATATCACCTCGTTCCATAACGCTACGCATGGCAAGGTTGGGCGGTTCGGCCTGTTTCTCCGTTGAATTTTCCATGGCTATTTGCTCATCAATAACCGGCGCATCAGGCGCCAATGCCGCATCAATCGTTAAAACGTGGGGTAATACCTCGTAGTCGACATCGATCAGTTTCAATGCATGTTCAGCGATTTCGTCGGTGGTTGCGGCAACGGCCGCAACGGCGTGACCGTGATAAAGCGCCTTGTTCCGCGCCACGACATTGTTCGACTGGGTAATGACATCTATTGGCAGAACAATGCCCTCGACTTTTATCCCGGTCAAGGCTGGAAAATCATCCCTGCAGGCGACGGCAAGCACGCCATCCAGTGCCAGGGCTCTACTCATATCGATGGATTTTATGCGGGCATGGGCATATGGGCTACGCAACACTTTGCCGTGGATCATCCCCGGCAGAAATAAGTCCGCGCCGTAATCCGCACGGCCGGTTACCTTGTCGAGCCCATCCGGGCGAACAGGACGTGTGCCGATATATTTATACTTCATGAGATGTGCGCAGAAGCCTTGTTATTGTTTTCATTTCGTAATTCCAGGGCAGCGCCCAGCACTGCACGGACGATCTTGTCGTAGCCCGTACAGCGGCAGAGGTTACCCGCCAGCCAGAACCTTACCTGCTCTTCATCAGGTTCCGGGTTGCTGTCGAGCAATGCTTTAGCGGCAACCACAATACCAGGGGTGCAGATGCCGCATTGCAACGCCCCGTGTTCCAGTATTTTCTTTTGTACGGGATGCAGGTTGTTTCCCCGGGCAATTCCCTCCACGGTACGGACGGATTGTCCGTCCAGTTCGGCTGCGAGTACCAGGCAGGCGCACACCAATTGATCATTCAGGATGACGGAGCACGAACCGCAATCTCCTGTATTACAGCCTTCTTTTGTTCCGGTCAGGTGCAACCGGTTGCGCAATGCCTGCAGTGCAGTTTCATGCGGCTCACACAAAAACTGTGCCGCTTCATCATTAATGCGGGTCTTTACATGCAAAGCCATGTTTTTATATCGTTGGTTAAAGCTGTTCGCTTATTTGGGTGCGACGTTCGTGTGTGGATCACTTGCAGTTCCGCAGTTCGTCCGTTAATACGCCCAACTGCGCGAGTAAAGGAGTCAGGTCCCAATAGTCGGTGTTCCGGCTGATTTTGCCATTCTTGAACTCAAACAATGTTACACCGCTGAAGCTCACTCTTTTTCCGGTGCAATCCACTCCATGAAAATGACCATTCCAGGTATTACTGATTGTCCACAGGGCAGCGCCGTGCGTATCCGTTGCAAAACAGTGTTGATACTCAAGATGGAAATCAGGCTGCATTTCAAATATATCACTTATAAATTCCAGTAACCCGTCCTTGCCCTGTTTTTGTACGCCCAGTGTAGGATCTTCATAAGTGCAATCCTCGTTAAAAAAGGATTTTATTTTTTCAATGTCGTGCGCCGACCAGGCCGCAGGATACTCAACCAGCAGTTTTTCGTTATCATTTACCATCAGTATCCTCCTGTATTGTGTACAGTCACGTTCCGGAACGAAAACAGGGGAGCACTTTTTCGCCCAGTAGCCGGATGGATTCCTTGAAATCCGGCCCCAGTGGCGGTCCGAAAGCGATATGTGTTGCGCCTGCATCCACCAGCGCCTCAATCTGCGGAATGACATCATCCGGTGTTCCTGTTAACGAAAATGCGCGTACGGCTTCATCCGGCACAAATGATTCCGCTTTTGAATGGTCCCCCTCAAGATAGGCGGCATTGGCTCTCCTGATACAATCATCATCTATGCCGTGGGCTTCTTTCATGGGTGAAGTGAAAGGCAGAAAGATGGCAAGAAGTTGCTTCATCATACTGACGGCTGCAGTCCGGTCCATGGAGATAGAGCATAACGGGCCAATGATGATTTCAGCTTCAGACGGGTCGCGGCCGGTCCGTTCAGCCCCGATATGAACGTTATCTCGCAGTATCCTTAAATATTCCGGATCAGCGACACAATCTGCCTTGATGCCGATGGCGATCTCGCCACCGAGCTGAGAAATTTTCGGCCCCCAGGTGCCTATAAACATGGGTATTTCACTGCGGACAGGTTGTTGATGCAGTAGCAGTTCACCGGTTGTCGAGAAAAACTCACCCAAGAAAGGCGTAGCGTCACGGGCAATTACCTTGCGCATTACCGTAACGGCTTCACGCAGCATTTGCGTGGTTTTATACGGTTTTTCAATACCGATAAGTGTGTTCAAACCACCGCGCCCGACTCCGCATACTGCGCGTCCCCCAGTGAGTTCATCCAGCGCGGCCAGGCTGGTTGCGTGATAGACAGGATGGGCAATTTTTGGTGTTACGATGGCAGGTCCCAGTGTTATTCGTTCCGTATGGTGTCCGATAAGTGTGAGAATCGGCCATGCCGGACGCATTATTAAATCATCGGCAATATGCAATTCATCAAATCCATAACTCTCAATCTGTCCGGCCATCCAGATGTAATCATGCATGGGATGGGATCCGGTAAGCATGACACTGATTTTTATGGCCATCGGTATTACTCCCGAATTCGCGCTTGTCTACGCTATTTCCAACTCATTTGCCTGGTGTCTGACACTCAGCATATTTCTGAGTTCTTTTGTCTTTCTAAGGTTGATTTTTCCGTTCGAATCAACCTCCACACCGTACACGGCGCGCGCCCTGTCCATACTTACAAATCCTTCCCTGACATCCCTGGCAACGCGTTCCGGGTCTCTTTCCACCGGTTTGCCGTACCCGCCTGCACCGGTACAAACGGATATGATTGACTCTCCGGGTTCGAGCATGACACGGGCACACAGGTCGAGTTCTTCAAGTTGGCCGTCGCGCCTGCGTATGAACTGCTGTGATTTTGCGCCGGCATGGCCGCCCCGGACACCGAGCGGGGCATTGATGGTGCCGTCGCTGGTAAACAACGCCTCAATGGTGGTATCCACCGGTTCATACTCCACGTAAGCGCTCGGCGAACCCGTGTGCCGGCCGGCGCCTTCCGTATCCTGGAGCAAATATTGTGAGTGCACCAGGATCGGGTATTTCATTTCGTCCACCTCTATGGAGTCGTGGTGCTGCAGTCCGGCAACGCCAATGCCTATTATGGTCAGCCAGCCGTCCGCCTGGGGAGCGCCCGGACCGTTACATACCAGCAGGCACAGGAAGTTCTGGAAGTGGCCTCTGCCTTCCCTGGGGTCGATGCCGGAGATCACGGCCATCGCCGGCGGCATGTGCCGGCCTATCTCGGCCAGGCCAAAACCCTCGCCAAGCTGGGCAAAACCCACTGCGACGGCTTTTCCCGCCAGTTCCGACAGGTTGGTTGTCGCAACGGAACAACTGTAAGGGTGGCGGGGAATGCCGATTGCGCAATTTTCACGTAATTGTACGTCGATGCATCGGAAGCTTCCGGAGTTCAAAGGCACTTGCCGGCGCATGCTGGAATATACCCCGGCCATTGCTGCTGAAGATATTGTTGATTCGGACAGGTTCATGCCGAACGGCTGACAGTCAATATTGTCCCTCAGGTCAACTTCCACCCTGGCTTCGGAAGGATACACGGCCAGGTCGACATTGATGGGCACGCCGTCTTCTGCGCCGGGCACCGGATCATGATGAATGGTCACCCGGGTTTTACCCTCGGGCAATTCGCCTAATGCCAGAGTCATACGCCGTTCGGAATAGTCCATCCAGTCTTTGGCAAAGGCTTCAAATGTCCCTTCCGCCACACTGTCCAGGAACTCCAGCAGGCGTTTCTCGCCGATGCGGCAGGCGCCCAGCATGGCAAGAAAATCACCGTACCACATATCAGGCACCCTGAGCCGCAGGCGGCACATTCGGACAAAATCATCATCCAGTTGATAGTCACGCTGGATTTTTACACAGGGAAAAATCAGGGCGCCTTCTTCATAAACGTCTCTGGCGGCAGCAAAGAAGGTAGTGGGTATGGAGTTGCCGCAATCCGCCATGTGGGCCTTGGCATACACGGTTGCGCGATGCTCACCCCGTTCATCGACTACCGGCATTAAAATTGTCCAGTCTGCCGGGTGGGTATTACCGTGGTAAGGCGAATTGTGCACGAATGCATCGCCCCGGTAGAGCAGCGGATGGCACTCTTTCATGTATCGGGATTGCAGTTCGGGCCCGCATAGCGTCATGCACGGCAGACCTTCACATACTGTCAGGATATCGTGATCGGCAGTGATGATACCGCAGGCGAAGTCCCGGGCCATATTCATGATGGCCGAGCGTGACGTTCGCAACAATGTGTTGCGCATGGCCAGCACAACGGATTCCAGGCGGCTGTTCAACAGTGCAAGTTCATGACCGCTCATTTTCGAGCCGGTTTTGACAGTATCCTCGACGATGTTCCTCAGCAATGATTGTGCAGGTTCTACCATGAACGAATCCCCGGTCATTTTTTGCGCATTGCCATCCGGTGGAACGATAATGGTCGTAACCGGTGATTCGATAAACGCCGGACCGTGGATTTCCATTCCCAGCCGTAATGTTTCCGCACGGTGTACTTCGGCGGCGGTCCAGCCTGTACCCTGGAAAAAAGCCCGCCGTTCTGCTCCTGCTTCACGCACTCCCGCGCTGTATTTGGCGCCGGTCACCACGTCCTTGTGCAGTTGGCATGAAACTTCGGCGCGCCAGGCAATCACCTCAATCGGGGAAGCCGTGTCCTCGATTGCGAACAGGTCGAGGTGTACCTTGTGAAAGTCCTCAACCAAGTCTTTGATGTCTGCATCATTTTCAAACCTGTCATGTCGCAGGGGAACCTCGATTTCCCAGACCTGGTCCGGATAGCGCGCCTCTACGCTTAGGTTGATGGTTACGTTATCCGCACCGGAATCTGCCGCAAATGCCTCACAGCGCCGGCGCAGGTCCTGCAGAATCCGGTTGGCGGCAGCGCGGTCGAACACTGTACTCAGCATGAAATATGTTGTGGAAAAATCACGTTTGAGCTCGGACAACAATGCGCCGGCTGCACTTAATGTCGCTGACACGGAGGGGATTAATATCTGCCTGACACCCAGCTGTGCGGCAATGGTAGTCGAATACAGGCCGCCGCCGCCACCGCCGCCTACCAGCAATGCATCCACCGGATCAATCCCGCGTTCCAGGGTGATCTCTTCGATGGCTACCACCATGTTCTGGCAGGCCAGTTGGAAGATTGCCGCTGCCGCATCCTCAAGTTCCAGGCCCAGGCGTCTGCCCACCCCGGACATGATCGCCTGTTCTGCGAGGGAGACATCTATCTGTATATTTCCGCCAAGATAAAACTCCGGGTCAAGATAGCCAAGTACGATACATGCGTCAGTAAGAGTGGGCTGCTTTCCTCCCTTGTTCCAGCACGCCGGCCCCGGGTCGGCGCCAGCGCTTTGCGGACCTACATGTAACAGTCCACCATCGTCGACCCAGGCAATAGAGCCCCCACCAGCGCCGATACTGCGCACGTCAACGGAAGCGAAACCGGTCATGAAACCCTGCTTCTGGTCGCCTACCATGGCTTCACGGGTCCACGGTATCTGGCCGTTCTGCACCAGTCCGACATCATAAGTGGTGCCGCCGGCATCGGTTACTATCGCCAGGCCGGAATTGCAGTCATGTTTCGCGTAATGGCGCCCGGCTACCGGGGCTGCCGCCGGACCGCTGCCTATGGTATGAATGGGCCTGTTCCATACGTCATCTGCATCAAGCATCCCGCCTGATGCCGTCAATATCAGGAGGCGGCCGGAGAATCCCTCTGCTCGCAGTGAAGCTTCGAGATGGCGTAAATAGGAGCCCATTAACGGTTTCAGCGACGCATCGATGGCCGTCGAAGAGGCGCGCCGGTATTCGCGGATAGTCGGGTTCAATTGATGGGAAAGCGTATAAGGAATACCC
>VYCZ01000150.1 GCA_009843675.1 Gammaproteobacteria bacterium
CAACCGTTAGGACGGACTGGGCCAGCATGTATTCACCGGCGCCCTGGTCGGCGTGATCTTCTACTTTGTCAATTCCGCGTCAGGCCATATCGGTATAGTCTATGGCGTACATCCGATCATCAGTTCGTCCGTCCCGACCCTGCTGCTGTACCTGGTCCTGCTCAGGCTGTTTTACCGGCAAAAACCAGTATTGTCCCCGACAACCGATCATGAAAAGTCAGACGTTCCTTATCGGCCAGGGCCCAGAGAAACCCGGCACCCAATGCAGACAACGATACGCCTGCAAGAAAAAACCTGATGGTCAGGTTTTTCCAGCCGGGCGGTACGCCGGTTCGGGTTGTCAGGTAAATACGCCAGGCGCGCATTCCAAGGGTTTGCCGTCCTGTTTTCCATTGCCAGACGAAATAGAACCAGGAGATGAGCAGCAGGTAGGTGGAATAAAACGGGTTGCCCGCGACAAAAGCAGTTCCCCCGGTAACGGCGAGCGCCGGCAGGGTCGCAATGAACAGCACGGAAAACAGCAGGCAGCAGTCATAGGCAATGGCCATAAGCCTGCGCCAAAGACTGCAATGTCCCCTTTGTCCGATTACCACTTGTGTTTGCATTTGGTTATACTGTATCCGTAATCTCCGGAAAGCCCGCTTCACCCCGGCTATGAAGGTGTCCGGGCTATTATAGAGTCATGAATGTAAATATGTTGTGCCAATTCCTGCGCCGCGTCCTGTTCCTGACCTGTCCTGCAGTCGCCGCGTGCCTGGTCGCCGGCGCGCAGCTTGCGGCATCCCCTGCTGCGCAGAAATCGTCCGGACCGGGCAGGTTGGTGGATATCGGCGGCTACCGGCTGCACATTTATTGCGTGGGTGAAGGTGTGCCCACCATCATCTTCGATTCGGGAGTGGGCGGTTTCTCGCTGGAATGGTCCAGGGTCCAGAAAGCCCTGGCGCCTCGGACCCGGGTCTGTTCCTACGACCGGGCGGGCTATGGCTGGAGTGATCCGGGCCCCTTGCCGAGGACCAGCAAACGCATCACCCGGGAACTGCATACCCTGTTGCTGAGGGCCGGAGTGGCCGGGCCTTATATCATTGCGGGTCACTCGTTCGGAGGATACAACGCGCAATTGTTTGCAAGAAATTACCCGAATGAGACGGCGGGCCTGGTCCTGATCGATTCCTCCCATCCGGAACAGATCGAACGGCTGCCGGGCCCGGAACCGGGAACGGTCAAACGGGTCAGGCCCGGGTCAAACAACTATGTTGTGTCCTGGTTTTTCCCGCACCCCAACTTTCCCGATGAAAATGCACTGACAGCCCAACGCATTATGCAGAGTTGGCGGCACAAGATGACCTGGCGCGAGGAAATGACGGTGTTTTCAGTCAGCGCAAAGCAGGTAAAGACTTCCAGGCCTATGCCCGAAGTGCCGGTTCTGGTGCTGACCCGCGGCCGTAGCTTCTGGCCGGGTTACTCCAACGGCGATGAAACGGAACGGGTCTGGATGGAGTTGCAGGATGAGTTGTCCCAGCTTGGCACTAACACGGTGCACCTGATCGCGGAACGTAGCGGACATGTAATCCATCTTGACCAGCCGGGGATCGTTATCACCGCAGTGCAGACCATGCTGGATGCGAACTTTTCCCGGAAGTAACCGGAGTCAGCAAGAGAACGACGGTTAGCCTACTGCCTGACTGGATCTATTGGCGCTCCCTAGGGGAATCGAACCCCTGTTTCCGGCGTGAGAGGCCAGCGTCCTGGGCCGCTAGACGAAGGGAGCGGGAAAGATCGGGTATTATAATAATAAGTCATGAACAAAATCCACGGCAAAGTCTCGTACCTGCGTCCGCAGCCGGCAATTTTTCCTCGTGAAGAGCACAACATCTCGACGAAGAATATCAGTGACGGCGCGCTGAAAGTATTGTACCGCCTGAAAAATGCCGGCTATGCCAGTTACCTGGTCGGGGGTAGCGTGCGCGATCTGCTGCTGGGGCGAGAACCAAAGGACTTTGACGTGGTGACGGACGCTACACCTCAACAGGTAAGAGAACTGTTCCGCAACAGCCGGCTGATTGGGCGCCGTTTCAGGCTTGCCCATGTCCGCTTCGGCGATGAGATCGTGGAGGTTTCCACGTTCCGGGGTCCCCACCATGATGATAATGGCGCAGGGCACATCGTCGACGGCCGGATAATACGCGACAACGTTTACGGAACCATCGATGAAGATGTATGGCGCCGTGATTTCACCGTCAATGCCCTGTTTTATAATATCGCAGACGAATCGGTAGTAGATTACGTTAACGGCATGGACGATATAAAATCCTGCTGTATCCGGCTGATCGGCGACCCTCGCCGGCGTTTTACGGAAGACCCGGTGCGGTTGTTACGGGCAGTGCGGTTTGCGACGAAGCTGGGTTTCAGGATCAGTCCGGATACCGGGACGCACATATCCGGACTGGCATCCTCGTTGAAAGAGATCTCCACCGCACGCTTGTTTGAAGAATGTCTGAAAATGTTTTTTAACGGTTATGCCCTGCAGACCTTTGAACAATTGCGGCACTATGAGTTGTTCAAGGAATTGTTTCCGCAGACCGAAGAGGCGCTCACGCATCAGCACGGCGGATTTCCCTATACATTCGTTGCCAACGCGCTGCGCAATACCGACAACCGGCTGACGCAAAACAAGCCGGTTACACCGGGATTTCTACTTGCCGCCCTGTTGTGGTTGCCCATGGACAGGCTGGCGCAGAACCATATGGCCCAGGGCATGAATGAAATGGACGCCATCATACTGGCGGGGGACATCGTTATTTCCAGACAAACCAGCACCATCGCGGTCCCGCGTCGCTTCACCAGTATGGCGCGGGATATCTGGCAAATGCAGCCGCGGCTGGCGCGACGGTCACACCGCCGGCCACACCGGATGCTCGAAAATCCCCGGTTTCGGGCAGCTTATGATTTTTTACTTCTTCGTGCGGAATCCGGAGAGGACGTCAACGAACTGGCAGAATGGTGGACCGAATTTCAGCGGAATAAGCCTGATCAAAAGAGCCATTCCAGGAACAGGCGCAACAGGCGCAGGCGGCCCAGAGGACGTAAGGTATAAGGCATGCAAAGTTACATCGGGTTGGGCAGTAATCTGGATAACCCGGAATTGCAGTTGGATACGGCCCTGGCGGCGCTGGATGATATCCATGACACGAGCCTGGTGAAATATTCCTCATTCTACCGTAGCATACCGCTGGGGCCGAGCGATCAACCTGATTTCATCAACGCAGTGGCGCTGCTCGACACCCACCTGACGGCAGCACAGCTGCTGAGTCAATCGCAGTTGGTTGAAAATCGCCAGGGACGGGTGCGGGACGGACAAAGGTGGGGGCCGCGCATCCTGGACCTTGACATACTGCTGTATGGTGACCAGGTCATCGACGAACCTGGATTGACCGTACCTCACCCTGGAATCAGGCATCGTAACTTTGTCCTGATGCCGTTGCTGGAACTGGCTCCCGACCTGGAAATCCCGGGGCTTGGCAGGGCGGATGAGTTGCTGGACGCGGTGGGTTGCGCGGGGATAACAAAGTTGAACCTGGCAATGTCAGGTTGAAAGAGTACTGGAATGCGGGTTAAACAAACATTCAGGTATATCGTTGTGGAAGGCCCGATTGGCATCGGCAAGACCGCGCTGGCAAGACGCCTCGCAGACACTATGGACGACCTCCTGTTGCTGGAGCGCAGTAGCGCCAATCCGTTTCTGCCGGAGGTATATCGTCCCCCGGGCAGCGCCGCCCTGCCGGCCCAGTTACATTTTCTGTTCGAGCACGTCAAGCAGGTGCGGGAACTGCGCCAGGCGGACCTGTTTGTGGCCAGCAGGGTTGCCGACTTCCTGATCCAGGCGCACAGGTTGTTTGCCGAGGCCACCTTGACCCAGGACGAACTGGATTTGTACTACCAGGTTTACCACATGCTGGTCGAAGATGCCCCCGTTCCCGACCTCGTGATCTACCTGCAGTCGACCGTCGAGGTGATGGTAAAACGCATCCGCTCCACAGGAGTCCCTGAGATGAAGATAGACAAGGAGTACCTGCAGAAAATTGCGGACGGATACACCGACTTTTTCTATCATTATGACGCATCGTCCCTGCTCATCGTCAACACCACGGACATGGATTTCACCAGTGAGCGCGGCGACTATGATATGTTGCTGGATTACATGGACAGGCTCAGACCGGGACGGCATTATTTCAACCCGCAGGAACTATGACCAATAATATTACCATTGCCCGCTTGCGTGGAATGAAACAGGCAGGCGAAAAAATCGTCAGCCTGACCGCGTACGACGCGGGCTTTGCCGGAATACTGGATGCGGCCGGCGTTGAGATCGCCCTGGTAGGAGACTCGCTGGGTATGGTGCTGCAAGGCGGGGAAGACACCTTGAGCGTTTCCATGGAGGACATGGTTTACCACAGCAGGATGGTTAGTGGGGCCTGTCGGCGCGCTCTGGTCGTGGTCGACATGCCGTACCGGAGTTATGAAACACCGGCAGCGGCCTGTGAGAATGCCCGCAGGCTGGTGGAACAGGGCAAAGCCGAGGTGGTCAAGCTGGAAGGCGGAGAGGAGCAGGCACAGACCGTGGCGGCCCTGGTTCACCGGGGCATCCCGGTTTGCGGCCACGTCGGCATGCAACCGCAGTCCGTCAAGGAGTATGGGGGATTCAAAGTCCAGGGCAGGGAGAAAAAGCAGGCCGAACGCATCATGGCCGGCGCTTGCGCCCTGGAGGCTGCCGGCGCCTGCATGGTAGTGCTGGAATGTATTCCCGCGGGCCTTGCCGAACGCATCACCATGGAGTTGACAATCCCCACTATCGGCATAGGCGCCGGGGTAAACTGTGACGGGCAGGTGCTGGTGCTCTATGACGTGCTGGGCATCTCGCCGCGCAGCCCGCACCTGGCAAAAAATTTCCTGGAAGGGGCAGAGAACATACCTGCCGCCGTGCAGGAATACGTGCGTGCGGTAAAAGCCGGGGAGTTTCCCGGGCCAGAACATTCGTTTAAGTAACAGGGGCTACGATGTCTGACCTCCAGACCGTGCACAAGCATATCACCGCGCCCTTTACCGGGACGCCTATCATGGAGACCGTGTCGAACCTGCATGGTTTGCGTACTGTTATCGGCAGGTGGAAGCGGGAAGGGCATACCATCGCCCTGGTGCCTACCATGGGCAACCTGCATGACGGGCATATCTCGTTGCTCAATCACGCCCGCGAGCACGCGGATCGCACCATCGTGAGTATTTTCGTCAACCCCATACAGTTCGGCAAGGGAGAGGATTACGAGAAATATCCCAGCACGCTGGCCGAGGACAAGAATAAACTGGAAAAGTACGGGCTTGACCTGCTGTTCACGCCCAACCTAGAATCGCTTTATCCCGGCGGCACCGATACCGACACCCGCATCAACGTGCCCGAATTGTCGAACATCCTGTGCGGCGAGTTCAGGCCCGGCCACTTCTCCGGGGTCGCCACCGTGGTGGCAAAACTGCTCAACAATGCACAACCGGACCTGGCCTTTTTCGGTGAAAAGGATTACCAGCAACTGCTGGTCATCAAACGCATGGCGCGGGATTTGTGCCTGCCCGTTGAGATTGTCGGGCTGCCCATCGTGCGCGAGCCCGACAGCCTGGCGATGAGTTCCCGTAACGCGTACCTGGCGCCGGACGAACGGCGCAGGGCGCCGGAGATTTACCGGACCCTGAAGGCCGCTGCCGCCGCTTTGCGCAAAGGCGGGAAAAGCCTGGAGGAAATCGAAAAGTCAGCAATGGACAGGCTGGAGCAGAAAGGGTTCAGGCCGGAATACGTCAGCATCCGGCGCACTGAAGACCTGAAGTTACCGACGGCACAGGACACCCGATTGTCCATCCTTGTGGCCGCCTGGCTGGGCCCGGCCCGACTGATTGATAATATCAAGGTAAGGCTCAAACTGACTGGATTTAAGGGGTCAGAGTAAAATTACCTCGGTTCTTGCCATCGACCACAATAGTCATAATTTTACCCTGACCCCATCTATCAGGATTCTTGGAATACAGCAAGAAACGCTGTAACC
>VYCZ01000195.1 GCA_009843675.1 Gammaproteobacteria bacterium
ATTGGACAATCTTCACCGGAATCAGGACCAAAATCGAAGCATCGCTTGTACAGACACATCAACAGGTCAAGTCGGTGCATGTGGTGAAAACCAGCACCATCATTAGCCGCGGTATTATGATCCAGGGGTTTTACCGAGATAGTCCCGTCATCCATAACCATGCGTGTGGTTTCAAGAATTGCAGCCCGGCCGCCATCCACGGCGCCGTGTGGACCTTTCGGATCACCTCCGGTGAGATCTACACCGAGCCACTTGCACAGGCGGGCGCCATTGGGAGGCATGGTAATGCCCGCGCCGGCGGTACTTGGTTTGGCGGTCTGTTCGTAAACATCAACAGAAGTGAACTGTCCGGATTCACGCAGGGCGAGGGCGGCAAACAGTCCGCCCATTCCTGCCCCGATTATGATTGCATGCATAAAAAACCTTTGGGTGTTTTATAGCTGAAATACTATAAGATGGTCATTGAATAATTACAAATGCGGGGGAGAAGCCGGGCGGCGGGGAGGATTTCTGGCCTGGCGCCGCCGGAAGGCGTTCCGTTAACGGCAAGGTGTTCCAAGACTTCCGAGAGTTCGCCCTGATACAGACCGGTTGCCTCATCTCGAAAGGGTCATAAACCGTTTCTATGTGCCGCAATCCTGTTTTCCGCCAGTTCAACATAGTGCGGGTCGATATCATAAGCGACGAATTTCCTGTGATCCTTCAGGGCTGACAGGCAGACCGTTCCGCTACCGGCGAACGGGTCGAGGACCACGTCGTCCTCGAACGAGTATAATTGAATCAGCCGGTGTGGCAGTTTTTCCGGGAACGGTGCCGGATGACCGATCTTTTTTGCTGACACTGCCGGGAAATCCCAGACGCTTTTAGTCCATTCGAGAAATTCCTCTTTCTTTATCGTGTTCTCCTTGTCTCCCCGTTTTCTTGAAAACGAATTCTTGGAGAACACCAGGATGTATTCGTGGACGTCCCGCAGCACCGGGTTTGCCGCGGACTGCCAGCTGCCCCAGGCGGTAGAGGAGCTGGCGCTGGATCCCTTGTTCCAGAGAATCTCCCCGCGCATCAAATATCCTATGTCCTGCATACCTTCGATAATATAACTGTGCAACGGGATATACGGCTTGCGCCCCAGGTTCGCAACGTTGACACAGGCCCGGCCGCCGGGAACCAGGACCCGCCAGGTCTCCCGCCAGACGGTATTGAGCAACGCCAGGTACTCATCGAGACTTAAATCCTCGTCATACTCCTTGGAAACGTTATAGGGCGGCGAGGTAATCATCAGGTGCACGCTGTTGTCCGGCAGTTCGTCCATTGCCTCGCTGGATTTGCAGAAGATCCTGTTCAAATACTCCGGGGGTACGGTGCTCTCAACATGGTTCACTTCCCCGCCGCTGTCCAATCCTTCATACAGCCTGGCGCCGTAAAATGTCGAGGCATCATGGCTGATTCTACCGGGAGTCCCGAACGCGCTGGTTGCCGTCCCCTGTTTGCGCTTTTGCAGTCGCGCCATTATTTCATTCCATGAACGCGAATATCCTGGCCTGGGCCTGGGAAGCGTCCTTAACCGGCAGTACGCCGATAACGGCAACGGCGCCCTTAACGGGCAGGGCATCCAGGTTATTCATGTTTTCCACCTGAAATTTTCCTGCCTCCAGCATGATCCTGTGCACAGGAAAGCTTAAATCATTACCCGGGTCCAGGCTCAGGGTATCTATGCCAATTCCGGCAATATCCCGCTCCACCAACAACTGCGCTGCAGCGACGGAAAACCCGGGGAAATGCAGCACGCCTGTTTCATCCTGGTTAACATAAGCTTCCGGGTCATGAAACTTTTTATACCAGCCCGTGTTCATGACTACGAGGCTGCCCTGCATAATGCGGCCGTTACGATCCTCCCAGGACCGCACATCTTCGACGGATAACTGATAGTCGGGATCCAGTGCAACCCTGTCCTGGACGTTGATGACTGCCACGGGAACGACCAGGTCGTTCAGGCCCAGTTCATTAACGGAGCGCCCTCCTTCAATGAAATGCGCCGGCGCATCGATGTGCGTGCCGATGTTCTCCCAGAGCGAAAACCGGTGCATGCGATAGCCCTTGTCGTAATCAGCCAACCGCTCAATCACGAACGGCGCGGTGCCCGGCCAGAACGGCATGTCCCTGTGTAGGTCATGGGTCAGGTCAACCATGCGCCGCGCGGTAAAAGGCTGTTGCAGTTCGTCCGCAAACGCAACTTCGCCCAGGCAAAAACACAGGAGCAGCGCGCAGAACAGCAGAGACTCGTTTTTCATATTCCCACCACCGTCGGATAATATGTGGTTCCGGTTTGAGGGCTTCCATACTATTATGGAACCTCTGAGTTAATCAGAGGTTCCTGCATCATGGATCATACATCTTTACGCGAGGCCGTCATAGCCGCCGCCCGGTCCCTGAATAAACACCGGCTGGGTGTCGGTACAGCCGGCAACGTCAGTGCCAGGGTCGAGCAGGGTTACCTGATCACGCCTACCGGGATGGACTACGAGGCGATGGTGCCCACGGATATCGTCACTATGGACATGCATGGCAACCGCGCCGAAGGTGACCTGAAACCGTCGAGTGAGTGGCGTTTCCACCAGGACATCTACGCGGCGCGGAGGGAGATACATGCCATAGTCCATACCCATTCCCCCTGCGCCACCGCGCTGTCCTGCACACGCCAGGACCTGCCCGCGTTTCACTACATGGTCGCCGGAGCGGGCGGTTCCTCCATCCGCTGCGCCGCGTACGCCACTTACGGCACCCAGGAATTGTCCGACAATACCCTGGCCGCGTTGGCGGACCGTCAGGCCTGCCTGCTGGCAAACCACGGGGTCATTGCGCTGGGCGAAGACGTGGAGTCCGCCTTCAAAATGGCGCAACTCGTGGAAGAACTGGCCAGGCAATACCTGTTCAGCCGCATGGCCGGGACTCCCGTACTGCTGGGCGAGGACGAGATGAACGTCAACCTGGAAAAATTCAAGGATTATGGCAAACAGGATTGACCCGACCGGGCGAGTCGCCGGCCGTTGACGCACATGGAAATCTGGCAATACGCAATCCTCTTTCTCATCGGCATCGTGGTTGGTTTCGTGAACGTGATGGCCGGGGGCGGGTCGCTGTTAACCCTCCCCGTCATGCTGTTCCTGGGCGTGCCCGGACCGGTGGCCAACGGTACCAACCGGATTGCCATACTGGCGCAGATGGCCACCGCGGCCGTCGCATTCTTCAGAAAAGGCTATTCCGATTTCAGGCTCAGCCTGACCCTGGCCCTGGCGGCGGTACCCGGCGCGGTGGCCGGCGCCCTGGTGGCCGCGCGTCTCGAAGGGGTGTTGTTCAACCGGATCCTCGCCGTCATTATGCTCGCCGTAATGCTGGTCATGGCAACGCAAAAACAGACCCCGGAATATACCGGGGCGCCGCCCCGGAAACCGCGCCTGGTCCTGGCCCATGTCTTGATGGCTGTCCTGGGAATTTACGGCGGTTTCATACAGGTCGGGGCGGGTTTCCTGTTCATGCCGATACTGTATAAAACCCTGGGCCTGGACCTGGTCCGGGTGAACATGCACAAGAGCTTCATCATCACCGTGTACACCACGGCCGCGCTGCTCGTGTTTGCCTGGCAGGTGGAACTGTTCTGGATTCTGGGTCTTACCCTGGCCGCCGGCACTTCCATCGGGGCATGGCTCAGCGCGCATGTGCAGGTCGCCCAGGGCGAGCGGATCATCAGGCTGGTGCTGAATACCGTGCTGGCGCTGTTCATCGTCAAGCTGTTGTTCTTCAATTAATGCAGATAAAACCGGAAAACCTGAAATGCTGGAAATGCGGCGCCGGCCTGGATTACCTGTTGATGCCCCTGTCCAAGAACGCTCACTGCAAGGCTTGCGAGGCGGCGCTGCATGTATGCAGGATGTGCCGGTTTTACGAACCCCGGGTCGCAAAGCAGTGCCGTGAACCGGTCGCCGACGCAGTCAAGGAAAAGGACAGACCGAATTTCTGTGATTACCTTGAGTTAAACCCGGAGGCCTGGGAGCCCGCTGACCATTCGGAAGCCGACGTGGCCGCCGCGGACCTGAATGACCTGTTCGGCCTTGATACGGGGGAAGGGGCAAGCGGAACCGGCGCCAGTGCAGATCAGGCCAGGCGGGAACTGGATGACCTTTTTGATTTGAAGAAATGAAAGATAGATGGGGTCAGAGTAAAATCACTTGCAGCGCGGGTATTGGCTCGATCGGAGAGGATTTTACTCTGACCCCTGCAATTTACTCGATTAAACAATCAATTCGCGCAGTTGCGCGCCGGGGTCGTCTGCTTTCAGTAACGCTTCACCAATCAAAAAAGCATGCACGTCCCGGCTGCGCATGAGTTCGATATCCGCGCGGCTGTGTATGCCGCTTTCCGTTACCACGGTCCGGTCCGGGAACATGTCCGGCATCAGGTCCAGGGTTGTCTGCAGTGATGTTTCAAAGGTATGCAGGTCACGGTTGTTGATTCCTATGAGGGGCGTTCGCAGTAATAATGCGCGTTCCAGTTCTTCGCGGTTGTGTACCTCCACCAGTACGTCCAACCCGATAGCGGCCGCGGTCGCCGCCAGTTCCTGCATGCTCGCATCGTCCAGGGCCGCCACGATCAGCAATATGCAGTCCGCGCCGATGGCTCTTGCCTCGTAGACCTGGTACGGGTCGATGATGAAATCCTTGCGCAGTACCGGCAGGCCGGTTGCGGCCCCGGCCTGTTGCAGGTGCAGATCCGAACCCTGGAAAAACTTCTCATCGGTCAGGACGGAGAGGCATACGGCCCCGGCTTCGGCATAGGCTTCGGCAAGCCGGGCAGGATCGAAATCCGGGCGGATGATGCCCTTGCTGGGTGATGCCTGCTTGATCTCGGCGATGACCGCGGGCCTGCCGTTTTCAATTGCCGCGCGTACGGCATTGTAAAACCCCCGGCAAGGACCGATATCCCCGATTTCCCGCTTCAGTTGCTCCAGGGGCAGTGACTCTTTTCTTGCGGCCACCCAGTCCCGCTTGTATTCCAGTATAGCCGCCAGGATGTCAGTAGTGTTCATAATAAATCTCCTCAGGAGGGGCAGATTCAAAGCATGCCCCTGCATGTAGTAAGCAGGGGTCTGTCCCCGGAGAGTGATTAATCAGCCAGCCGGGTCGTCAGGGACGCAAGGTCTTGTAGTTTTTTCAATGCCTCTCCGGAAGCGATGGCCTGGCGGGCGAGTTCGACCCCCTGTTCCATGTCCGGCGTGAGGCCGGCCACGTAAATGGCGGCGCCGGCGTTGAGCAATACGACATCCCTGGCAGGCCCCGGGTTATCCTCGAGCACCGACAGCATCATGTCGCGGCTTTGTTCCGGGCTGTTGATGATCAGGTCGGACAAGGCCCCGGGTTTTATCCCGAATTGTTGGGGTGTTACCTGGTATTTAGCGATGCGTCCGTCCTTGAGTTCGACCACATCGGTTGCAGCCGAATTGCTGATCTCATCGAGCCCGTCCAGGGAACGCGTCACCATGCAGTGCTCACTGCCCAGCCGTTGCAGGACCCGGGCAAATACATCCAGCATGTCCGCCTGGTACACGCCGATCAACTGGCGTTTGACATAGGCCGGGTTTGTCAACGGCCCCAGCAGGTTGAATATGCTGCGCGTCGCCAGTTCCCGGCGCGGCCCGGCCGCGTACCGGGTTGCCGGATGGTGGGCAGGGGCGAACATGTAACCAACGCCGATCCGGTTGATGCAATCCGCCACATGCTCCGGTTTCAGTCCCAGCTTGACGCCGGCCTGCTCCAGTACGTCGGCGCTGCCGGAAATACCGGAAATGGAACGGTTATTGTGCTTTGCGACCTTGCCCCCGGCGGCCGCAATCACGAAAGAGGCGGCGGTGGAAATATTGAAGGTACGCGCGCCGTCGCCCCCGGTGCCGACTATGTCCACCAGGTGCGGATCGTCGACATGAACCCGGATGGCAAACTCACGCATTACCGCGGCGGCAGCGCTGATTTCCTCGATAGTCTCGCCTTTCATCCGCAGGGCCACCAGGAACCCGCCGATTTGCGCATCCGTCAGGT
>VYCZ01000002.1:0-5466 GCA_009843675.1 Gammaproteobacteria bacterium
GGCCGGTGCGGCCCTGAGGGGCTTCGGCAAGGCCGTGGACCGGGAAGCGGCGCACCTGCATCCGAGGATGATTGACCTGGACCCCGGCTCAATGGCGCCCGCGCCGGACCTGGTCAGCGAGCTCCTGTATCCCGACATAGAAAATCACATCGCCTACCGCAGGGGTCAGCGCCGGGCGGCGCGCCTGGTCAGGGCCGAAGACACGGGGGAACGGCTGGTCTTTCCGGAGGGTCTTGAATGGGTGCTGGCGCCGGACCCGGCCGGCGTGTTCGACAGGCCCTGCGTACAGCCGTTGCCGGTGCGCGCCCTGGAACCCAGGGAAGTACGCGTCGCGGTGGACGCTGCCGGGCTCAACTTCTGGGACGTGTTCCGTTCTCTCGGCTTCATCGAGGAGGGTCTGCTGGGCAGGGAGATGTGCGGTTACATTCTTGAGACCGGCGCCGAGGTATCGACCGTTTCTGCCGGCGACCATATTGTGGGACTGGGGTTCGGCGCGTTCGGGCCGCAAATGGTTACGCATGAGGAGCTGGTGACACCCGCGCCGAAGGGATTCTCCGTCTCGGAACTGGCAACGGTACCGAGCGCATTCGTGTCGGCTGCGCTGTCCTTCGAGTTCTCCGGACTCAAGGCCGGGGACCGGGTCCTGGTCCATGCCGGCGCGGGCGGCGTGGGACTGGCGGCCATCCAGTTGGTGCAGGCCGCGGGAGCGGAAGTCTTCGCTACCGCAAGCATGCCGAAACAGGCGTACCTTCGCTCGCTTGGCGTCAAGCATATATTCGACAGCCGCACTACCGCGTTCGGGCAGGAGATCCTGGCGGCCACGGGCGGCGAGGGTGTGGACGTGGTGCTGAACAGCCTGACAGGGGAAGGCTTCATAGACACCAGCCTGTCCTGCCTCAGGCAGGGCGGCCGCTTCGTGGAGATGGCCAGGCGGGACATCCTGAGTGAAGACGAGATGGCGGCCCTGCGACCGGACGTGCCCTACCATATACTGGAACTGGATGTTCTCAAAAAGACGGAACCGGCGCGGGTCGGAAAGGTACTGAGAGGGATAATCGAGCGTCTTTCTTCAGGGGAACTGAAACCGATCATACACAGCCGCTGGCCGCTGGCCGAAGCGGGCGCCGCACTGTCGTTCATGCGCTCAGCCCGGCACCTCGGCAAGGTCGTGGTGACGACCCCGCCGCTGGTGAAGGGCCGGCTGCGGCAGGACCGGACCTACCTGGTAACCGGCGGCCTGGGCGGGATCGGATGCGCCGTCGCCGGCTGGCTTGCCGACCATGGCGCGGGCACCATCGTGCTGAACGGGCGCCGGGACCCGGACGCCGCCGCGCAAGAGGTAATCGAGGCGCTGAAGGACCGGGGCGTGAGGGTACAGGTTGAACTGGCGGACATGACGGATATGGCTGCCGTGGACGGTATGCTGGCGCGCGTGGACCGGGAACTGCCGCCATTGGGAGGCGTGATACATAGCGTGGGCGTGCTGTCGGACGGCGCGCTGACCAACCAGAGCTGGGACAGGTTTGAGGAAGTATTGTGGCCGAAAATACTGGGGGGCTGGCACCTGCATCGCGCGACTGCCGATCGCGACCTGGATTTCTTCATCCTGTTCTCCAGCCGGGTCGGCGTGATGGGCAACCCGGGACAGGCCAACCATGCCGCGGCCAATGCCTTCCTGGACCAGCTCGCCGGTCACCGGCGCGCGCTGGGCCTGCCGGGTCAGGCCATCGCCTGGGGGGCCTGGTCGGATATCGGTGAGGCGGCTGAGCAACGGGACCGGATTGACCGGCAACGCTCGGCGCTCGGCGGCCGCTGGTTTACCCCGCAGCAGGGTATCAGGGCGCTTGACCGGCTGGTGCGCCAGGACGCCACGACCGCCGTGGTGATGTCGATGGACTGGTCGGTATTCGAGGAGGCTGTAGAAGAGCGTCCGCCCCTGCTGGAAGACCTGTTGTCCACAGACTCAGACGACATAGCCAAGAACGCAGCCTCGCCGGACGATCTGCTTACCTCCCTGCGGGAAGCGCCGGCAACAATGCATGAGGAACTGCTCGTGTCCTTCCTGCAACAGGAAGTACAGGCGGTGCTGCGGCTGCAGAGTGCGCCTGAACCCAAAGTGGGGTTCTTCGACCTGGGGATGGACTCGCTGATGGCGGTGGAACTGCGCAACCGGCTGAACCGGGCTTTTTCCGGGGAATACACGGCATCCAACACCGTTGTGTTCGACTACCCAGATATCTCCACTCTCGCCGGGCATCTTGTTGGAGAACTGGGAGAGGCTATCGACATGCCCGCCGCCCCGGCACAACCCTGGCCACAACCCGAGCCACAACCTGAAACACAACCCGGGGCGCAGATCGTGACCGGGCCCGGTCCTTCACCGGGCAGCGGGGACGACGGCATCGCGATCATCGGCATGGCGTGCCGTTTCCCGGGCGCGCCGGATCTTCAGTCCTTCTGGCGCCTGCTCGAAGCCGGCGTGGACGCCGTGACGGACGGGCGCCGGGATCCCGGTTCCTGGGAAGGCGTTACCGGAGATCCTGCCCAAAGCGACAGCGCCTTACGGCGCGCTGGTTTCATCGAGGGGATAGACCTGTTTGACGCCCGTTTCTTCGGGATATCGCCGATCAGCGCGCGCGCCACGGACCCGCAACACCGCCTGCTCCTGGAAACGAGCTGGCATGCCCTGGAAGATGCAGGGATTAACCCGGACGACCTGAGGGGCAGCAACACCGGCGTGTTCGCCGGCGTCGCCTCCAGCGAGTACCGGGACCTGATGCTTGCCGCCGGAAGCAGTATCAGCTACGTCGGCACTGCCAACAGTATGGCCGTCGGCGGGGTATCGTTCAAACTGGGTCTTACCGGCCCGGCGGTGCCCGTGGAACTCAATTGCGCATCTTCGCTGGTCTCCGTACACCATGCCCTGACGGCGCTGCGCCAGGGCGAGGTAAACCTGGCGCTGGCCGGCGGGGTGAACACGGTCCTGTCGCCCGGGAAAACACGCGAAATGGCGGAACTGGGCATGCTGTCGAAGGAACAGCGCTGCAAGACCTTCGATGCTTCCGCCGATGGCTTTGCGCGCGGTGAGGGTTGCGGAATGCTGGTCCTGAAACGCCTGTCCGAGGCGCAAGCTGATGGCGACCATATCCGGGCCGTGGTGCGCGGCGCGGCGGTCAACCAGAACGGGCCGAGCGCCGGACCGACGGCGCCGAACGGCCCGGGGCAGGAACGGGTCATCGAAACGGCGCTGGCGCAGGCCGGCATTGAGCCGGCACAAGTGGACTACCTGGAAGCCCATGTCGCCGGGTCGGCCCTTGGCGACCCGATCGAGGTGCAGGCGGCGGCATCGGCTTATGGGAACGGGCGGCAGGAGGATAGCCCGCTGCTGATCGGTTCGGTGAAGACCAATATCGGCCACCTGGAAACGGCCGCCGGAGTCGCCGGTATCATCAAGGTAGTCCTGGCAATGAAGTACGGAGTGATTCCCAAACAACTGCATTTCCGGGACCCGAACCCGAACCTGGAATGGGACCGCCTCCCGGTACGCGTTGTTTCGGACATGGTTGACTGGCCGCGCCATCCCGAGCGACCTCTCGGGGCGGCAGTCAGTTCATTCGGGATATCGGGCACAAACGCGCATGTCGTGATCGAGGGATATACGGACCCGCCTGCGCCAGAAGATAACCCGCGGGACGGACAGGACCGGTTCCTGCCGCTCTCGGGCAAAACCGGCGAGGCGCTCAGGGAACTGGCGCAACGCTACCTGTTATGGCTGGACGAACGTATTGAAGAAAGCCCGTCCGACGGCGACGCTGCCGCTACGTTGCTGGCCGACATGGCCTGGACCGCAGGTGTGGGGAGGTCGCATTTTACATACCGCAAGGGCATAGTATTCAATGACCCGGCGTCGCTCCGGGAAGGGCTGGGGGCACTTGCGCAAACAGACGTAGCGGCGCTGACCCCGATCGAACCATCAGGCGCGTACCGGCCGTCCGGCAGCGAAGAGGTGGCGGGGGACAGGAATGCGTTGGCGCAAGCGGCAGCGCAGGCCTACGAAGCCGGCGAGATGGTTTCCTTTACCGAACTGTTTGCGGGAGAAAACCGGCGCCGCATCCCGTTGCCCGGCTATCCGTTCCAGCGCCGGCGTTACTGGATCGAATAACCGGACAGGCAATGACCGGCAACCGGACAGGAGACGGGACGGGCGTGCAATACCAGCCCGATGAAAATCCTCCCCTGGCGCTTGTCATAAGCCTCGGCCTGCAGCTCGCCGGGCTCAATATCGCTGCGGTGGTGCTTGTCCCCACGGTCATCGTGCGCGCCGCGGGCGAAACCGAAGCCTACCTGTCCTGGGCCGTGCTCACCGCGATCATGATCTGCGGCATGACCACGATATTGCAGGCCCTCCGTTTCGGACGTATCGGCGCCGGCCATATCATCGTGATGTGCTCTTCGGCGGCCTTCATCCCCGTGTGCATTATGGCGCTCGCGGCAGGCGGCCCGGCCATGATGGCCACCCTGGTCGTTATTGCGTCCCTGGTCCCGCCGGCGTTGTCCTGGAAGCTACAACTGTTCCGGCGCATCCTGACACCCACGGTCTCGGGGACGATAATCATGCTGATACCCGTCACGATACTGCCGGTCGTCTCCGAACTCCTCGGCAGCGCCGTTGACGGCAGCGCCCCCCCCGGCTCTGCGCTGAGTTTTCTCATAACGGCGCTGGTGATTTGCGCGTTCGCCCTGAAGGCGCCTGTAGGCATGCGCGTATGGGGGGCGGTGATCGGCGTCGTGACCGGCTCGGTAATCGCCGCAACGTACGGCCTTTACGACATTGGCCGCGTTGTCGGCGCCGCTTGGTTCGATGTTCCGGAGAACCGCTGGCCGGGCCATGATCTCGATTTCGGGTCGGCCTTCTGGATACTGCTCCCTTCATTCCTGCTGGTGGCCCTGGTTGCCGGTATCCGCACCATGAGCAGCGCCATTGCCATCCAGCGCGTATCGTGGCGGGATGAGCGGCCCGTGGATTTCAGCGCGGTACAGGGCGCCCTGAACGTGGACGGCGTGGGCAACATGGTGTCCGGGTTGATGGGTACAGTACCGGGATCGGCCATAACGACCAGCGTTTCCATGACCGAACTCAGCAGGGTGGCGGCCCGCAACGTCGGCGTCGCCACCGGGGCGGCGTTCATCATCCTGGCGTTCCTGCCGAAACTCGTCGCCGTGGTCCTGGCCATACCGGATTCCGTGTTCGCAGGCTACCTGTTCATCATGCTTGCCCTGCTGTTCATGATAGGCTTGAAGATGATCATCGAGGACGGCATGGACACCGGCAAGGGGTTGCTCATAGGGATCGCGTTCCTGGCCGGGACCGGCTGCCAGTACGGCCTGATATTCCCGGCTTACCTCGACGAATTCGCCGGCGGCCTGCTGCGCAACGGCATGAACGCCGGCGGTTTCCTCATCATC
>VYCZ01000002.1:5476-6039 GCA_009843675.1 Gammaproteobacteria bacterium
CCCTTATCCTGGAACTGACAAAAACCCGCGGCAAGTGATTTATCCGCAGATGACGCAGATGAACGCAGATTATTTTTTTGATTTATGAATGAATTCCGGGGTCAGAGTAAAATCGTTACCATCGTGGCCACTGGTGGGACCGGGGTGATTTTACTCTGACCCCACCCATCTCTTCATCTGCGCTAATCTGCGTAATCTGCGGATAATTTATCTGCGGACAGTCCCAGCCGTTCCCTGGCCTGGAGCGTGAGCGAGAGCAGGGTCGGCATGAAGGTCAGGGTGATCAGCGTTGAGAACAGCAGGCCGAACATCACGATGGCGCCCAGGCCGCGGTAGAGTTCGGTGCCGGCGCCCGGATTGAACACCAGGGGCGACAGGCCGAAGATGGTGGTGATGCTGGATATCATGATCGGCCTGAGCCGGGCACGGGTGCTCTCCAGCACCGCATCGACCGATGCCATACCCCTGGTCTTGATGTTGCGCATGGTGCGGTCGATGATCAGGATGGGGTTGTTCACCACCGTGCCGATGAGGATCAGGAAGCCCAGCATGGTGATCACGTC
>VYCZ01000366.1:0-3479 GCA_009843675.1 Gammaproteobacteria bacterium
CAAAAAATCCAGGAAAAATTTCATATTATCGTATCGGAAGTAATATCATAGCCGGTGTATGGCGCAGTATTTTAAAATCCACCCAGACAATCCACAAGTGCGTTTGTTGAACCAGGCTGCGCTGATCCTGCAACAGGGCGGGGTGATAGCATATCCCACCGACTCGTGTTATGCCCTGGGCTGCCTGCCGGATAAAAAAAGTGCGTTCGCAAGAATACTGTCCATACGCCGATTGAACCAGAAACATAATTTTACACTATTGTGTTCATCGATGACTGTCGTGGGTTCCCTGGCAAGGACGGACAATACCGCGTTCCGGTTGATGAAGCGCCTTACGCCCGGGCCGTACACGTTTTTGTTACGGGCGTCACACCATGTGCCCCGTTATATACAACACCCGAAAAAAAAGACGATAGGATTAAGGATCCCGGCGCATGGTACGTTGCTGGCATTGCTGGAACTGGTCAAGGAACCGCTGTTGAGCACCAGCTTGATATTGCCGCAGAGTTCCGCGCCCGAAACCGATGCGGAACAGATCTGCGCCACGCTGGGCCGTGAAGTCGACCTGGTGGTTGATGCCGGTCCCTGTGGAACGGAATTGACCACGGTTATCGACCTGACTTCAGATACCGTAGAAGTCGTTCGGCAGGGCCTTGGTCGTATTAAAAATGATTATCTGTGATAATCTGAGTCATCCGCGGATAAATAACATATAAAGGGGATAGTATTGGCGACTTCAGCGAACCAGCGGGTCATGTCCGGTATGAGGCCGACCGGCGCCCTGCACCTGGGCCATTACCACGGCGTATTAAAAAACTGGGTCAGGCTGCAAAACGAATACGAATGCTTTTTCAGCGTGGTCGACTGGCATGCCCTTACCACGGACTATGAAACGCCTGACATGATCGAGAAAAACGTCTGGGAGATGATCATCGACTGGCTGGCGGTGGGCATCAATCCCGGCGCAGCGAAACTGTATATACAATCACGCATTCCCGAGCACGCGGAACTGCACCTGTTGTTGTCCATGATTACCCCGCAAAGCTGGTTGGAGCGGGTCCCTTCCTACAAGGAGCAGCAGGAACGGCTGCGTGACAGGGACTTGACCACCTACGGTTTCCTGGGTTATCCGCTGTTGCAGACTGCCGATATCATCATATTCAAGGCAAGCTTCGTGCCGGTGGGCGAGGACCAGGTTGCCCACGTGGAAATGGCGCGCGAAGTGGCCAGGCGTTTCAATTACCTGTACGGGCGCGACCCCGGGTTTGAAAAGAAGGCGGAGAAGGCTGCCAGGAAAATGGGTAAAAGGAACAACAAGCTGTATTTCGACCTGTTGAAGAAGTACCAGGAACAGGGCGACGCGCAGGCATTGGAAAAAGCCAGGGCGCTGGTGGACACACAGCAGAATATCAGCATCAGCGACCGCGAGCGCCTGGTAGGATACCTGGAAGGCGGCGGCAAGATGATCTTCCCGGAACCCCGGGCACTGCTGACTGAATCGCCGAAAATGCCCGGCACCGACGGGCAGAAAATGTCCAAGTCCTACAACAATACCATCTCATTGCGGGAAAAACCCGGCAGTGTTGAAGACAAGCTCAGGACCATGCCTACCGATCCGGCCCGGATCAGGCGCAACGACCCGGGCGACCCGGAAAAATGCCCCGTGTGGGACCTGCACAAGGTTTATTCGGGCGAGGAGGTCAGGAACTGGGCACAGGAAGGCTGCCGCAGCGCCGGCATAGGATGCCTGGATTGTAAAAAACCCCTGATAGACGCTGTTCTCAGGGAGCAGGCGGAGATCAGGGAGCGGGCTGACGAATATATCAATGATCCGGAAACAGTGCGCGCGATCATCAACGAAGGTTGTGAGACGGCGCGGGATATTGCCCGGGAAACCCTGAACGAGGTGCGCGAAGCCATGGGGCTGGATTATGGCTGAGCTCCCGCAGGGCGGCGCGCTGCAGGAGGAAATGCCGTTTGCCATAGTGCAGGGCGTTCCCCTGAGCGAAGTCCCCAAGGACCTTTATATCCCGCCTGACGCGCTGGAGGTGTTCCTGGAGGCCTTTTCCGGCCCCCTCGACCTGCTGTTGTATCTCATCAAGCGCCAGAACCTGGACGTCCTCAACATACCCATCGCCAGGGTCACCGAACAATACATGACTTACATTGAATTGATGGAGGTGTTGCAACTGGAGCTGGCCGGGGAGTACCTGGTCATGGCGGCCATGCTGGCGGAGATAAAATCCAGGATGCTGCTGCCGCGCCCTGAGCAGGACGAGGATGAGGAAGACCCGCGTGCGGAACTGGTGCGGCGGTTGCAGGAATACGAAATATTCAAACAGGCTGCGCAGGACATCGATGACCTGCCCCGGCTTGGCCGCGACTGTTTTGCCGCGCTCATAGATTTCCCGGATAAACGTGTTCACACGAAACCGCCCGAAGTGTCGCTGGATACAATCCTGCAGTCGTTCGGTGAGGTATTGCGGCGCGCCGAGGTGTATTCCCATCACCACATCCAGCGCGAACCCCTGTCGGTCAGGGAACGCATGGTATCCATACTGGACCGGGTCAACGCCGACGAGTTTACCCGGTTCAGTGACCTGTTCGTCGTGGAAGAAGGCAGGGCAGGCGTTATCGTGGTGTTTCTGGCGTTGCTGGAACTGGCCAGGGAAACCCTTGTTGAAATCGTGCAGAATGAAACCAATGGTCCGATCTATATCAAGGCAGTCACATGAACCCTGTTGAACTCAAGAAAATTGTCGAGGCTGCGCTGATGGCGCTGAACAGTCCGCTGAGCGTCACGGATATCATGTCCATGTTCGGGGAAGACCCGGGCAAGCCCGACCGCAGGGCTGTCAGGAAGGCGCTGGATGAGTTGCGGCAGGACTACGCCGACCGCGGTGTGGAACTGAAAGAGGTTGCCAGCGGATTCCGCGTCCAGGTCCGTCCGGAACTGGCCGGGTGGATTAACCGGCTGTTCGAGGAGAGGCCCCAGCGTTATTCCCAGGCGCTCCTGGAAACCCTGGCAATTATCGCCTACCGGCAACCGGTCACCCGGGGCGAGATCGAGGATATCCGCGGCGTGAGCCTCAGTACCGGTATTATCCGCACGCTGTTTGAACGTGAATGGATAAAAGTGGTGGGCCACCGGGACGTACCGGGGCACCCTGAATTGCTGGCGACCACCTACCAGTTCCTGGATTATTTCAACCTGAAGGAACTGGCCGAACTGCCGACCCTGGGCGATATCAGGGATATCGGCCAGATCGAGCCCGACCTGTTCGATAGCGCGGGGCAAGCTGCCGATCCCGCCATGCAGTCTGGCGGTCAGGACTCAGGTTCCGATTCCGTCAAGGACGTCTTCGAAGAGAATAACGTCATTCCATTTTCGAATCAGCCCGGTAGTGGCTGACCGGATCCAGAAAGTTCTGGCTGCTGCCGGATTGGGCTCGCGCCGGCATATCGACCGGCTGATCAAG
>VYCZ01000366.1:3489-6022 GCA_009843675.1 Gammaproteobacteria bacterium
GGTGATCAAGGCTGGCCGCGTGCGCGTCAACGGCAGGGTGGCGCAACCGGGAGACAAGCTCAACCCGCATGACCGGGTGAGTATCGACCGGCGCCCGGTCAAGCGGGACGCGATGCCGGCGAGCGCAACCGGGGCCAGGCCGAAGGTGCTGGCCTACTACAAGCCCCAGGGTGAAGTCTGCACGTCGGCGGACCCGCAGGGGCGCAGGACGGTCTTTGCCGGGCTGCCGAAGTTGAAGCGGGGACGCTGGATCAGCATCGGCCGCCTGGATATCAATTCCAGCGGGCTGCTGCTGTTCACCGACGATGGGGTATTGGCGGAGCGTCTGATGCATCCGCGCAACCAGGTTGAGCGTGAGTATGCCGTGCGGGTATCGGGTCGCGCCACGGACGAACAGCTTCAGGCATTGAGAAAAGGCGTTGACCTGAAGGACGGAATGGCGCGCTTCAACGCAATCTCCCGCGGCGCCGGCCAGGGCAGGAACCGCTGGTATAAGGTGATCATCATGGAGGGCCGCAACCGGGAGGTGCGGCGCCTGTGGGAGTCCCAGGGCTTGGCCGTCAGCCGTCTTATCCGTATACGCTACGGTTCCTGCAGCCTGCCGCGTATCAAGCGTCCCGGCCAGTTCTGGGAATTGGGCCGGGAAGAGATTGACGCTCTGTTGAACCTCTAACCCCTGGTGCCAGCGCCGACGGACCATCGGGGTCAGAGTAAGAATTTCGTCAGAAATTTTACTCTGACCCCATCTATCCGACCGAAGTCAGCGCGAACTGCTGCGCGCGTACTTCCCCCTTTGACTTTTCGGTAATTTCCGTTAATCTTGGCATCCTTTTTTCATAAGGCTTGTGTAGATAGACCATCATGACCGACAGACAACCTCTGGTAGCCGGCAACTGGAAGATGAACGGCAGCCGCGCATCCGTCAGGTCGTTGCTGGACGGGTTATGCCGGGGTGTGTCGGAAAACGGTGTGGAAGTGCTGGTATGCGCTCCGTTTATCCATATACCGCTGGCGGCGGAACTGCTTGCCGGCAGCGCCATCGGGCTGGGCGCGCAGACAGTGTCGGAATACGGGAACGGCGCCTACACCGGTGAGATTTCTACGGATATGCTGAAAGATTACGGGTGCGGGTATGTTATCATCGGGCACTCGGAGCGGCGCCATGTCCTTGGCGAGACCAACGAGACGGTGGCAAGGAAATTCCGCCACGCCCGGGACAGCGGCCTGCGGGTGATACTGTGCCTGGGTGAGCGGCTGGAAGAAAGGGAGGCGGGCATGACCGAGCAGGTACTGTCGGAACAACTGGACGCGGTCATTGCCGCAGCAGGCATGGAATGTTTCAGCGGCGCGGTCATCGCCTATGAGCCGGTCTGGGCCATCGGCACGGGCCGTACGGCAACGCCGGAACAGGCCCAGGCGGCCCACAGCTTCATCAGGCTGCAGGTGGCCAGACACGATGACCGGATTGCCGACGGGCTGCGCATCCTCTACGGTGGCAGCGTGAAAGCGGACAATGCCGCGGGACTGTTCGCCATGGCGGACGTGGACGGCGGCCTGATCGGCGGCGCATCCTTGAAAGTTGATGATTTCCTGGCGATTTGCCAGTCAATAGGCTGAATTCAGCGAGGTAAACATGGAGACATTACAGGCTCTTTTACTGGTAGTGCAGGTGATCTGCGCCATCGCATTGATCGGCTTCATCCTGATACAGCACGGGAAAGGCGCGGATGCCGGCGCGGCATTCGGCAGCGGCGCTTCGGCCACTGTCTTCGGCGCCGCGGGCTCCGGCAACTTCCTGACCAAAACGACCACGGCCCTTGCGTTCGTGTTCCTGCTCAACAGCCTGGTCCTGGCCTGGATGGCCAAGGAACGCAGCCTGGAGGCAAGGCAGTTGAATGTCGTTGAACCGCTGTTGATGGAGCAGCCGGTTGAGGAGGCCGGGGCGGTTCCGGATGAGATCCCGGCGGACGCGCCGGAATCGGATATCCCGATAATTCCCGAGTGAGGTGGGAGTAAGTTTACGCTGAAAATGCAGGTGTCAAGCCTGCACTGAATTTGAGTTGAATCTCCAATACGTGCCGATGTGGTGGAATTGGTAGACACGCTGTCTTGAGGGGGCAGTGCCCAAAAGGCGTGCCGGTTCGAATCCGGCCATCGGCATTCAAATTTTGTTGTCCCTCTTGCCAAACAGGTGTAAAGAGCAACAGGAGGGGATTATTCAATATAGAGTTGAAACCGATACAACGGTTTGTATCTACTTTTGAAATGATACCTTGCATAGAATAAATTATGTCTGCAGGAAGATAATGTCTAAAGTGTTTTGATTTGATACGGTACTTTTCAAGTAATGTCCATAAATATTGAAGGGTTGAAATTTGTAATAACCGGCGGCGCAGCCGGGATGGGCGCCGCGACTGCAAAACTTGCCGCAGGATATGGAGCAAGTGTGGTCATTGCAGATCTGAACGAAGAGAAAAGCCGTGCCGTTGTCGATGAAATACGGTCAAAAAACGGACGGGCATGGTATAAACAG
>VYCZ01000224.1 GCA_009843675.1 Gammaproteobacteria bacterium
CGCGGGGCCGGGCGCTGGGCGCCTTCATCCTCTAATCCCCGGTGGTCCTGTGGGAAAAAATGAGCCTGCCCCTGTTATTGCTGGCCATCGCGTTGCTGGCGCTGGTGCTGATCCCCGGCGTAGGCCGCGAAGTCAACGGCAGCGTACGCTGGATCCGGCTGGGCCCAGTCAATTTCCAGGGTTCGGAACTGGCCAAGGTGTGCATGATCGCCTACGTCGCGGCGTACCTGGTGCGCAACGCAAGCCGCCTGCACATGACGTTTACCGGCTTTATACGCCCCATCGGCGTGGTCACCCTCATCTCCGCCCTGTTGCTGCTCGAGCCGGATTACGGTTCTGTCGTCGTCATTTTCCTCACCACGGTGGGCATGCTGTTCCTGGCCGGTATCCCGGCAAGCCGGTTCCTTGTCTGGATACCGGTGATGGTCGCGGCGCTGGGCGCGCTGGCGGTGTTTCCTTCGTACCGCCTGGCCAGGCTCAAGGCATTCATCGATCCGTGGCAGGACCCGTTCAATTCCGGCTACCAGCTCATCCAGTCATTGATCGCGTTCGGGCGCGGCGAGTGGCTCGGTGTCGGCCTGGGCAGCAGCGTGCAGAAACTGTTTTACCTGACCCAGGCCCATACGGACTTCATATTCGCCATTTCCGCCGAGGAACTGGGGCTGCTGTTCTCCCTGCTGGTGACCGCGGCATTCCTGGTGTTCATCTGGCGAGCGTTCAGCATCGCCGGTTACGCCCACCAGTTGGGGAAATTCTTTGCCTGCTACATGGCCTACGGCATCGGCCTGCTCATGGGCATCCAGGCATTCATCCACATGGGGGTAAACGTGGGGCTGTTGCCCACCAAGGGCCTGACCCTGCCCCTGTTCAGTTACGGCGCCAACAGTGTCGTCACCTGTTGCATACTGGTTGCAATCCTGTTGCGCATCGACCTGGAAAACCGTTATCCCCGGGGTGTCCGGATACGCAGGCAGGAAGGCAGCCATGAATAGTGGCGGCCCGATCCTGGTCATCGCCGGAGCCACCGGCGGGCACGTGTACCCGGCCCTGGCCGTGGCCGAATACCTGCGCGCCCGGGGCGTTTCCCTGTTCTGGCTGGGAACAACCCGCGGGATCGAGAACCGGGTGGTGCCGCAACAGGGCATAGAACTGTTGACTGTCAGGGTGAGCGGCGTGCGCGGCAAGGGACTGCAGAGCAAGCTGGCGGCGCCGGTGAAAATCCTGGCGGCAATATTTCAGGCGCTATACATCTGCATCCGGCGGCGGCCGGCGGCGGCGCTGGGCATGGGCGGCTTCGCCAGTGGACCGGGCGGCGTTGCGGCCTGGTTGTTGCGCATCCCGCTGTTAATCCATGAACAGAACAGGGTTGCGGGCACCACCAACCGCATCCTGGCCCGCTTCGCGGCACAGATCATGCAAGGCTTCCCCGGCACGTTCGAAGCCCGCGCCGGGGCCGTCACCACCGGCAATCCGGTACGCCGCCAGATCGCCGACCTGGCCGCCCGGGAATCCCCATCTATCCCGACTCCGTCCCCCCCGCGGTTGAATGTACTGGTGCTGGGCGGCAGCCAGGGCGCGCGCAAGCTGAACCGGGTGGCGCCGCTGGCCCTGGACCGGCTGCAGCGCAGGATGAAACTGAACGTCCGGCACCAGTGCGGAGAGCGGCACCTGGCCGACACGCAGCGCGTATATGACGGCCTGCAACTGGACCAGGTCAGGCTCGACCCGTTCATTGACGATATGGCCTCGGCTTATGAGTGGGCGGATATCGCTGTGTGCCGCGCCGGGGCGTTGACCATAGCCGAGCTGTGCGCCGCGGGGCTGGCCGCGATACTGGTCCCGTTTCCCTATGCCATCGACGATCACCAGACAGCCAACGCGCGTTTCCTGCGGGACGCGGGCGCAGCGCTGCTGCTCCCGGAGGACGAGCTTACCGAAACCGGACTGGAGGACCTGCTGTGGCAGCTATTCAGTACGGAGGACAGGCTGTCCGAACTGGCGCGCAACAGCCGTTCCTGCGCGTTCCCCGATGCGGCACAGGCGGTCGGCGCGCTGTGCCTGGAGCACGCTTATGCCTGAAGAACGCAACAACGCCGAGGGCCATAACATGCGCCGGGTCAGGCAGATCCATTTTGTCGGCATCGGCGGCGCCGGCATGAGCGGGATAGCCGAGGTGCTGCACAACCTGGGTTACGAGGTGACGGGCACGGACCTGCGGCGCGGCGGCACCACGGACAGACTCGCCGGCATGGGCGTCGAGGTGCGCTTCGAACACCGGGCGGAATCCGTGGACGGCAGCGACGTCGTAGTGTATTCGAGCGCCGTCCCCGCCGACAACCCGGAACTGCTGGCGGCGCGCAGGCAGCGCATACCCATCATCCCGCGCGCGGAAATGCTGTCCGAACTGATGCGTTTCCGGGAAGGGGTCGCGGTGGCCGGCACCCACGGCAAAACCACAACCACCAGCTTGATCGCCAGCCTGCTGGCGGAGGGCATGTACGATCCCACCTATATTATCGGCGGGCGCCTGAACATGACCGGTTCCCATGCCCGGCTCGGCAAGGGGAAATATATCGTGGCGGAGGCGGACGAGAGTGACGCCTCCTTCCTGCACCTGTCGCCGGTGTACGCGGTGCTGACGAATATCGACGCCGACCACCTGGAGTACTGCGGCGGCAGTTACCAGGCCCTGCAGAACAATTTCATCGATTTCCTGCACTGCCTGCCGTTTTACGGACTGGTCGTCATCTGCGCCGATGACGCCGGCATCCGGGAGATCCTGCCGCGCATAAACCGGCCATACGTCACCTACGGGATAGCTTCTGACGCCGACTACCGGGCGCAGGCGATTGAGTATGACGGCCCGCATACCAGTTTCGACATCGCGCGCCGTGACGGAGATGACCCGTTCCGGGTAACCCTGAACCTGCCGGGACGCCATAACGTCCTCAACGCGCTGGCGGCAACGGCCCTGGCGACCGAACTGGGCGTGTCGCAGCAGGCTATCGGCGCCGGTCTGGAGAATTTCCAGGGCATATCCCGCCGGAGCTCGATCCTGGGCGAGATCCGCATCAACGGCAAGACCGTGTTGTTGGTCGATGATTACGCCCACCATCCCAGTGAAATAAGTGCCATCACCGGCGCACTGGCCGACGGCTGGCCCGGGCGCAGGGTGGTGGTGGTGTTCCAGCCGCACCGCTACACCCGCACCCGGGACCTGTTCGAGGAGTTCTGCCAGGTGTTGTCGGGACTCAAGATATTGCTCCTGCTCGACGTGTATCCCGCCGGGGAACAGCCCATACAGGGCGCCGACAGCCGCTCCCTGAGCCGGGCGCTCAGGGTCAGGGGCAAGGTGGAACCTATCCTTGTCAACACCGAGGTGGAATTGCAGGCGGTGCTGGTAAACGTTACCGAAAACAACGATATCCTGCTGTTGCTGGGCGCCGGAGACATCAGCGCGCTGGGCGGCCGGCTGCTCAAGGCGTACGGCAACGGGAGCGCCTGACATGCTTATGGAAACCGTGACCACACACCTTGACGAGCAGGCGCTACGGGGCCGGTTGAGCGCGGGTGAGAGCATGGCCCGGCACACGTCCTGGAAAGTCGGCGGACCCGCGGAGCTGTTTTTTTCCCCGGCCGATGAGGACGACCTGGCCGCTTTCCTTGCTGCGCTACCGGATGACAAACCGGTTATCTGGCTCGGTCTGGGCAGCAACCTGCTGGTGCGGGACGGCGGCATCCGGGGCGCCGTCATTTCGACGTCGGGAATGAAAGACCGGCTGGAACTGCTGCCCGGCAACGCCGTCCGCGCCGGTTGCGGCGCGGCCTGTGCCAAGATGGCCCGGTTCAGCGCCAGGTCCGGTCTCACCGGCGCCGAATTCATGGCAGGGATACCGGGCTCGGTGGGCGGCGCGCTGGCGATGAACGCCGGCGCCTTCGGTTCCGAGACCTGGGATATCGTCGAACGGGTGGAACTGGTGAACCGCGCGGGAGCGCGGACGGAAAGACCCCGCACCGGCTTCGATACCGGTTATCGCCGGGTGGACCTGGCCCATGATGAATGGTTCCTGGGCGCGGTATTCCGCCTCGGCCCGGATACGGAAGGAGCGGCGGAAACCCGTATCAGGGAACTGCTGGCGCAGCGGGCCGCAACCCAGCCCACCGGCCGCTTCAGTTGCGGTTCCGTGTTCAAGAACCCGCCGGCCGACTTCGCCGGCCGACTGGTCGAACAATGCGGCCTCAAGGGCTTTGCCATCGGCGCGGCAAGCGTGTCGGAAAAACATGCGAACTTTATCATCAATGCCGGTGCCGCGCGCGCCGCGGACATCGAGGCTGTGATCGCGCACGTACAGGCGACCGTGGCGCAGGAGACCGGCATCAGGCTGGAACCGGAAGTAAAAATCATAGGCGAAAGCGGGCTAACTTGAACGGGCAGGCATACAACGGGCGTTACGGCAAGGTCGCGGTGCTGGTGGGAGGTCGCTCGGCCGAGCGCGAGATCTCCCTGCAGACTGGCGCGGCGATCCTGGCCGCCCTGTGCCGGAAGGGAGTGGACGCGCATGAAATCGACGCCGGCGAGACGGTGGTGAGCGACCTTGTCGAGGGCGGGTTCGACCGGGTGTTCAACGCGCTGCACGGGCGCGGTGGTGAAGACGGCGTCATACAGGGCACGCTGGAGGCCCTGAACCTGCCCTATACGGGCAGCGGAGTGCTGGGCTCGGCCCTGTCCATGGACAAGGTACGTTGCAAGTGGATCTGGCAGCGGCTGGGACTGCCCACCCCGGAGTTCAAACTTATCCGCTCAGAACAGGACCTGGATGCCGCGGCCCGGGAACTGGGGCTTCCGCTCATGCTGAAACCGGTGCACGAAGGATCGAGCCTGGGCGCTGCCAGGGTGGCTGCCGCCGAGGACCTGGCAGAAGCCTGGGCCAATGCGCTGAGGTACGACGACAAGGTCATCTGTGAACGCTGGATGCCGGGCGGCGACTACACCGTGGGCATCCTGCACGGGCATGCCTTGCCGGCGATCAAGATAGAGACGGACCGGGAATTTTACGACTACCACGCCAAGTACCTGGACGATGACACCCGTTACCTCTGCCCCTGCGGCCTGCCGCAGGAACTCGAAGCGGAACTGGCCGGCCTGGCGTTGCAGGCATTCGATGCCATCGGCGCCGGCGGGTGGGGCAGGGTCGATATCATGCTGGATCAAAACCAAAGGCCCGGCCTGATAGACGTGAACACGGTCCCGGGCATGACCGGGCACAGCCTGGTGCCGATGGCGGCGAGCCGCACCGGACTGGATTTCGACAACCTGGTCCTGCGCGTGCTCGATACGAGTATACCGGTGTCCGAACCGGCTGAACGGAACTGGTAATGGCGCAGCCCTATATCGAAGTAGACACTGATTTCAGGGCCACCGACGATATGGCCCTGGCGCATTGGCAGCGATTCCTGATCAAGGTGCTGGCCGTTGCTGCCTGTGTCGCGCTGGCCGTGTATTTCTGGCAGAGGACGCCCTGGCCGGAAATCCTGCCGATAAAACAGGTGCAGATATCCGGCCTGTTCGAGCGCCTGTCTCCGGCGGACCTGGAGGCGAAGGCGGCGAATGCCATCCGCGGCGGGTTCATTACCGTGAGCGTTGCCGGCATCAAGCGGGAACTGATGCAGGATGAGTGGATCAGCGAGGTCGCGGTGCGGCGGGTCTGGCCGGACAGCCTGCTGATCTATGTCACGGAGCATGAACCTGTGGCCCTGTGGGGCAGCAGCGGCCTGATAAGCAACGAAGCGGCGGTATTTTCGCCGCCGCAGGAATCCTTTCCCCCGGGTTTGCCGCTCCTGAACGGGCCCGGGGGCAGCGAGGCGGCCGTACTGGAAAAATACGGGCGCCTGAAAACGGAACTGGCGCGGCGGGGCATGGAGATCGACACGTTCACGCTGACGCAACGGAGGGC
>VYCZ01000204.1 GCA_009843675.1 Gammaproteobacteria bacterium
CCTGGGCAGCGCTTCCAGGGAAACCCGGGTAGCCATGGGTATGCGGGTCGTGGAGAACCTGCAGGCATTTTTCGATGGTGGGACGCCGCGCGATCGCGTTGCGTGAAAACCGGCTCTCATTCACCATTCGATTTCCCTGAGCAGTCTTCGGTTGCCGGGCTGGACTCGGCGGCGGCCAGTTACGCCGGCAACCTCATCGACCTGCTGGCGGAGCAGTTGCGCCAGGTCATCCGGCAGAGAAAACCGGAGATACTCCCGGTCTTTGAAGGCAAGCAGGATCTGCCCAGGGACGATAACGAACTGTTGCTGGCCGGGTTGCAGGCATGGGGAATCTGGTTCCAACTCCTCAATATTGCCGAGGAAAACGCGGCTATGCGCCGGCGCCGGGTCACCGAAGGCATCCAGGGACTGGAGCACGTTTCCGGCACGTTCGCCAACGTCATCGCGCAGGCTGCGGGGATGGGACTGTCCCACCGGGAAGTCCAGGGCCTGCTGAACGCCATGAAAGTGACACCGACCATTACTGCGCATCCCACGGAGGCGAAGCGCGTGACAGTCCTGCAGATACACCGGCGCATCTACGTCATCCTGTATCGTCTGGAAGCCACGCGCTGGACTCCGCGTGAACGGGAGGCTCTGGAAGAGCAACTTCGCAATGAAATCGATCTGCTCTGGTTGACCGGTGAGTTGCGCCTGGAAAAGCCTTCCGTCGTCCAGGAAATAAAATGGGGTCTGCATTTCTTTGAACAGACCCTGTATGAGCGGGTCCCGGAGACCCTGGAACGGCTGGACCTGGCCCTGTCCACCCATTATCCCGGTAAGGCATTCACTATTCCGCCATTTTTCCGGTTCGGTTCCTGGATAGGGGGTGACCGGGACGGCAATCCGTTCGTGAGTAGTGCCGTTACCCGCGAGGCCCTGTTGCTGAACAGGCAGGCCGTTCTGTTGCACTACAGGAAGCAGTTGGAACAACTGTTCCCGAAGATCAGTATCTCGGTCCATGCGATCCGCGCTCCCGTCGTGCTCATGAAACGCCTGGACGAACTGCTGGATGCAGGCGGCCAAAGAAAAAACCTGGAAAAACGCAACCCGGGCGAGATCTTCCGCCAGTTTGTCTTCTGCATGCTGGAAAAGGTAAAAAACACCGAGAAAAAGAGTACGCTCAGCGCTTTTACCTATGACACGGCCGATCAGTTCATACAGGATTTGAAAACCCTCGAACAGGGTCTGGAAGAAGCGGACTGCGCGCAACTCGCAAGGGCGCAGGTAACACCGCTACTGCGCCAGGCCGAGGCATTCCGGTTTTGCACGACGCGGCTTGACGTCAGGGAGAACTCCACGGTTATCACCCGGACCCTGCAGGACATCTGGCGCATGCGCACGGGTCAGGAGACGCCGCCGGAGATGGATTCTCCTGCATGGCTTGAGTGGATACAAGCGGAACTGGCTGAGCCTTTTGACCGGCTCCCGCACTTTTCCTTCAATGACAGGCAGAGCGCCTCGACATTCGGCCTGCTCCAGTTGATCGCCGAAACCCGGCAAACCCTGGACCGGGAGGCCGTGGGCGGATTCATCCTGAGCATGACCCGCTCGGTGGCAGACGTTCTGGGCGTCTACCTGCTGGCCAAATATGCCGGTGTGTTTATCGACAGCCAGGCGGTGGAACTCTCCCCGTTACCGGTAATACCGTTGTTTGAGACAATCGAGGACCTCCGTGCTGCCCCCCGGGTTATGCAGACCCTGTTGCAGACACCGGTTGTCCGTCGCAGCGTCAGGGAACAGGGCGGCATCCAGGAAGTCATGATCGGTTATTCCGATTCCAACAAGGATGGCGGGTTCCTGACGGCCAATCACGAATTGAGCCGCGCCCAGGTCGAACTGACCAGAATTGGCGTCAAGCGCAAGATACCGATTGTCTTTTTTCACGGCAGGGGAGGTTCGGTCAGTCGCGGCGGCGGCCCCACCGGTAACGCCATTGCAGCGCAACCTGCGGGTTCCGTGAACGGCAGGTTGCGGATTACCGAACAGGGTGAGGTCGTGTCCTCCAAGTACGCCAACCACGGCACCGCGCAATACGAGATGGAGTCGCTCGCGGCCAGCGTTATGGAACATACCCTGAAGTCCATGGACGCGCAGCAACTCAAACCTGCGCCGGAATTCGAGCAGGCCATGGATGCGCTGTCCAGCCTGGCCTATACGGCCTACAGGCAGTTGGTCGAGGAAGCCGGACTGGTGGATTACTACTACGCGGCAAGCCCGGTCCAGGAACTGGGTAAACTGCGCATCGGCTCGCGCCCGGATCGGCGTTTCGGGGCCGACACGCTGGACGACCTGCGCGCCATCCCCTGGGTCTTTGCCTGGACCCAGAATCGTCACCACGTCCCCGCCTGGTACGGGCTGGGCAGCGCCGTAGAGAACTTCGTCAAGGTCAGGGGGCAGGAAAGCGCGAAGCTGCTGCGGGATATGTACGAGAATTGGCGACTGTTCGGGCTGATCATCGACGAGGTAGAAAAATCCCTGGCTTTTGTGGATGCCGAAGTAATGCGCAGCTATGCCGGCCTGTTAAATGAATCTGATACCAAAGATAAATTTCATCTGATGATTGTCAGGGAATACGAACTGTCCGTGAAAAAAATCCTGCTCATCACCGGCGAGACAAGGCTTGCTGAACGCTTTCCCCGGTTCGGAAGGAAGCTCGAGCGCCGGGGCGATATCCTGAGGCAGGTCGGGTTGGCCCAGGTGGAACTGGTCAAACGCTTTCGCGAACAGGGCAAACAGTCAGACCTGGTTGCGCTGCTGCTTTCCATCAACTGCGTCAGCGCCGGCCTGGGGTGGACTGGGTGAGCCGGGGATGGCTGCTGAAGATCAACAAAAAACAGTCAACACACCCGTATACCCGTACAACCTGTTGTGAAAAATCTCCCCGTTGGCAAAAAACCCGACCAGCGGCAGGTCGCCCAGTTCATCACGGATCATGTTCAGTTCTTCGGAGTCGGGACCGAACTGGTAGCGCCCGCGTCCGGTGCAGGAATAATAGACCGCGCCGCGGGGCTGGGCAGGCATCCTGCCCTTGATATCGGCCAGCATGCGCTGCATATCCTGCCTGGCCGTGTTGCCGTCACGGCGGCAGAACATGATTTCGCTGCCCTCCGTCAGCATGTGGCCTACGGCAATGAGGCGGTTACCCTCGTCGATGCCGACCAGGTTGCGCACCATGTAATCGCTGGTATCGGATCCGGGGATCGGAAATCCTGCGAAAATATAGCCCGCAACGCGTTGCAGGTCCCTGGCTATCACTTCACCCACGTCTTCCATGAATACATCCAGGGCGGGCCGGTTATCCAGTTCGATGATGATATTGCGCTGACAGGCGGTGATGACATGCCTGGATGAAAAAGGCGTGCAGCCCTGGGTATGTCCCGTCGCCACGGGCACGTCGCTGGAGAACAGCACGCCGGAGATGCCGCCGGAGACTACTGCGTCGGCCACCTGCACGTTCACATCTGCGGACGAACTCATTCCGCCCACGAAAAAAGCATTGGGGACGTTCAGCGCCAGCGCCGAGATCAGGGACGGGACCTGCATGTTGCCCGGGTCGCAGTGGAGGATGCCGAAATAGAATTCGTCATTTTTCAGCCAGTCACCGGCGCCGGTGATGAATTCGTTGATGTCCCCGGTCTGTATGGGCAGGGGCCTGAATGCCGCTTCGGGAAATTCCGCGATCATGACGGCCAGGGCCGGCTGGTCGTAATACTCCTTGCCGGTGGCGCTCACGCCCAGACCTACGCTACCGCACCAGTGCGTGATGCCGGTGCGCTGCCTGAGCGTGTCCAGGATGATGCCGAGTTTCGGGATGAGTGTGTAGGTGGCGTAGAGAAAACCGAAGTTCGCCCCGTCAGGCACCTGGCCGACCTGGTCCAGGCAGTCTTTTACCAGTTGCCTGGGCTGCTGGTCGCCGCTATGTCCGAATAGAAACTGTTGCATTTTACTCTGACCCCAGCATTCTCTTGCGTATGCGGGACCGGGTGTCGGTGATGCCGTAATGCCTGGTGAGGTAATCGAGTATGGTCAATTCGGCATCTCCCAGGTCCCATAAACCGTGCTCGGCCTGCATCAGTCGAATAATGTCTTCCCAGCCGTTCCTGTCCAGCCGGATCGAGGTGATGAGTTGCGCCGAATGGCAGGAAGCGCAATGGGCGTTGGTGAGCTGCCAGCCGTCATCGATTATGAAACCGCTTGCTTCATCGAGGGTCCTGTCGCCGGCAAGTGAACCAGTGGGGACCGCCAGGATGGAAGAAAGCGCCGCACAAAGGGTCAGGTAACGTAAACGCCGATGCGGTGACATGAGTTGTTCAGGTATCCTTTCGGATTCCAGCCGGGGATGACCATGGGTTGCGATTCACCCTTGCTGTCTACGGCCCGCGCCCAGACTTCGTAGTAGCCCGTGGCGGGAAATCCTACCTGCGCATCCCAGTTCTGCCAGGCCAGGCGATTGGCGGGGGCCTGCAATTCGGCCCGGCGCCAGGTACGGCCAAAATCGATGGAGATATGCAGTTCGGCGATTTCCGTATCGCCCGCCCAGGCATGGCCGTGCAGCGCCAGCGGCTGTTGCCGCGCCGTTGTCATCCCGTTCCTCGGAGAGGTGATCAGCGACTTGACCGGCATGGCTTCGATGATACACATGTCTTCGTCAGCGACCTTGGTCCCCGGCGCAACCGGGTTGCAGGGCATGCGGTAGGATTTGCCGGTCATTTTCGGGCCGTCATGGATGATATTGCGCACCGCGATGTGCGTCAGCCATTTTCCTGAGGTCGAACCCGGCCAGCCGCCGAACACCAGGCGCAGGGGATGGCCGTTCATCGGGTGCAGCGGCTCACCGTTCATGCCCCAGGCGATCAGGGATTCATCTTCCAGCGCTTTGCTGACGGGCACGCCGCGGGAAATGGGGATTTTCCCCGGTTGCCGGCTCAGGTGGACGTCGGCGCCGTAATAAGCGACATACACGGCGTCGTCATTGATACCGGCGTCTTCCAGCACGTCCCTGAGACGCACGCCGTTCCACTCCGGGCAGCCCACTGCGCCCAGGGTCCACTGGTTGCCGGAAGCAGGGGGATAAAACTCGGCGCGACCGTTGCCGCCGCACTCCAGGGTCAGTTGCAGGGTCTGGCTGGGAAATCTCCGCTTGAGCTCTGATATGCTGTATGACTTCGTTGTCCCGGCCGATTCACCGTCCACGGTCAGGGTCCAGGCGCCGGCATCGACGTTTTCGGGTGGAAAGCCGTTGTTTCGTATAAACAGACGTTCCACGGGCGTGACGTCATCATTCAGCAAATGGGCCGGCGTCTCTGCATTGAGCGGGCGGTCGTTCAGCACCCGCAGGCCGCTCTTGCCTTCGATGACAAACGGTTCTTCCGAATCGGCAAATACGGCCGGTATCAGGCCTGCGGGCATATTATGGTGAAAAACGACTTCAGCCCCGATAATTGCGGAAAAACCGGCCAGGCCCTTGATGAAACCGCGCCGGGTCAACGGGTCGGAACGCCTGCCCCATACCAGGAAATCCGCTCTTTCCGGATCGGACCTGAACAATTCATGAATGCCGGTTTCTTTTTTCATTGATCGCTACAAACAGGTCTTCCGCAAAATCGCTTACAATTGCATAATAATACATCTAAGACCCGGTTATTATTTTTTTATACGCAATGACATTACGTATAACTTCTTGAGGAGGAGAGCGAACCATGAATAACCCAAGAATGCCGTCAAATGTGCCTGATTTCGTCACCAGCCACCTGCGTCAATACCTGGATTCCGGTGGAGAGCAAGGGCACCTGTGGGATTCCACGGGTTTGGGCGATCACGGTGACATTCCCACCTTGCTGCTGACTACCACGGGGCGAAGGTCGGGAGAGGCAATCGTTACTCCACTCATATACGGAAATGC
>VYCZ01000178.1 GCA_009843675.1 Gammaproteobacteria bacterium
TTGATGATGTCTGCAATACTGCTCATTGACTGTCAGCTCCTGTTATTTGCTTATTTTGTACTTAAAATCAGTAACTCAACATTATGATACAATCCGCAAACTTACTACAACAGCGACACGCAAAAAGCAGGACATGAGTCATAACGTACTGGTATTGGCGGGAGACGGGATCGGCCCGGAGATCATGGCGGAGGCAGAGAAAGTCCTGGCTTGCCTGACCCGGGACCATGGCCTTGATCTTTCCATTGAGCGCGCCATGGTAGGCGGCGCAGCATACGATGACTGCGGAACCCCACTGCCGGAGGAGACCCTGCAGAAGGCGCTGGCATGTGACGCCGTCCTGTTCGGCGCCGTCGGCGGTCCGAAATGGGACGGGCTGGCGCGTGAGTTACGGCCCGAACGCGGCGCGCTGTTGCCCTTGCGCTCGGAACTGGCCCTGTTTGCCAACCTCAGGCCGGCGCTCACCTACCCGCAACTGGTGGCTGCCTCGTCGCTCAAACCGGAACTGGTCAGCGGACTGGATATCATGATCGTGCGTGAACTGACCGGGGGTATCTATTTCGCCGAGCCCAGGGGCATCAGTACTGCAGAGACAGGCGAACGCACCGGGATCAACACGTTGCGCTACACGGAGACAGAGATCCGCCGTATCGCCCACACCGCTTTCAGGGTCGCCATGCAGCGGGGTAAACGGCTTTGCTCGGTGGACAAGGAGAATGTGCTGGAAGCGACCGTGCTCTGGCGCGAGGTGGTAATTGAAGTGGCCGCCGGATATCCTGAAGTCGAATTGCAGCATTTGCTGGTGGATAACGCCGCCATGCAACTGGTGCGCATGCCGAAGCAGTTCGACGTGATCGTCACCACCAACATGTTCGGCGATATCCTGTCCGATCTTGCTTCCATGCTCAGCGGTTCCATCGGCATGCTGCCCTCCGCCTCGCTGGACAAGAACGGCAAGGGATTGTACGAGCCGATTCATGGTTCAGCGCCGGATATTGCCGGCAAGGGACTTGCCAATCCCCTGGCGATGATATTGTCGGCGGCAATGATGTTGCGCTGGTCCCTGGGACTGCCGGAACAGGCGGACAGGGTTGAGAATGCGGTGAAATCCGTTCTGGAACAGGGTCTCAGAACGGTGGACATCCACACGCAGGGCACTGAAAAAGTCTCCACCTCACAGATGGGAGATGCAGTAGTGCGCGCGCTTGGGGAACAGACAATTAACGGGATGCAGGCGTGACGGATAAAAAAGTCAACGTAGCAGTGGTAGGCGCGACCGGTGAGGTCGGGCAGGCCATGTTGTCGATCCTGGATCAGCGGGATTTTCCGGTTGCCGGGCTGCATGTGGTGGCCAGCAGCCGCTCCGCGGGTAAAACCATTGAATTCAGGGACGAGGAACTGGTGGTCGAAGACCTGGATTCATTCGATTTTTCCGGTATCGACATCGGTCTGTTCTCCCCCGGGGCTTCCGTATCCAACATCCACGCGCCCCGGGCCGCCGCCGCCGGCACGGTCGTCATCGACAATACGTCCCGGTTTCGCTATGACGCGGATATTCCCCTGGTCGTGCCGGAGGTGAATCCGGAAGCCATCGGGCAGTATGCCGGACGCGGCATCATTGCCAACCCCAACTGTTCCACCATCCAGATGGTCATGGCATTGAAACCCGTTTACGACGCCGCCGGCATCGAGCGGGTCAACGTCGCCACTTACCAGGCAGTCTCCGGCAAGGGCAAAAAAGCGATAGAGGAACTGGAGCAGCAGACCGTCGCCCTGTTCAACGGCAGACCCGTTATCCCGACGGAACACCCCAGGCAGATGGCGTTCAACGTCCTGCCCCAGATCGATGCGTTCCAGGACAACGGTTATACCAGGGAAGAGATGAAGATGGTCTGGGAGACGCGCAAGATCCTGGGTGATGAAGCGCTCCGGGTGAACCCCACCTGTGTGCGCGTGCCGGTGTTCTACGGCCACTCCGAGGCCGTGCACATCGAAACGAAAGAGAAGATCCCGGTTGACGAGGTAAGAACCCTGTTAAACGATTTCCCCGGCGTGGTGGTCATAGACGAGCGGGAGGACGGCGGCTACCCGACGGCCGTGACCGAGGCTTCCGGGCATGATGCGGTGTTCGTCGGACGGATCCGGGAGGACCTTTCCCATCCCAGGGGCATCAATTTCTGGGTGGTTTCCGACAATATCAGGAAGGGAGCCGCCCTGAACAGTATTCAAATAGCGGAATATCTGTTAAAACATCACCTATAACCGACCACACGGTTTGTGCACGGGGGAAAGCTGTCATGAAACAGAGTAAGACAAGGTTTCCGGTATTAGTCACCTGCCTGCTGGTACTGCTGGCGCCGGCCTGGGTGTTTGCCCTGAACCTGGGCGACATCAACCTGAAATCGGGGCCGGGCGAGCCACTGGAAGCAGAAATCCCGCTGTCCGGCGTGTCCGCCGAGGAACAGGACAGCCTCAGCGTCGGCCTGGCCGATGTTGCCGGGTTTCGCTGGGCCGGCATTGAATGGTCCCCGGCGCTTAACCAGCTGCAATTCGAATTGAAGCGCGGCGCGGACGGCGCGGATTATATCCGCATCCACAGCGATGAGGCAGTGCGGAACCCCGTGCTGCACTTTTTGTTGAAGGTGGCCTGGTCCAGGGGCCGGCTGTTCCGGGAATACACCCTGGAACTTGATACGCCGCCGCACGTCTCGGGCGACACGCCGGCTGACTCTGCCGCGACCGCGGTTGAAGGTGATTGGGAAGATGCCAGGGCAGCAGTCCGGGAGTCGCGCAGGTACGAGGTCGTCCGCAATGATACCTTGTGGGAAATTGCCCGGGAACTGCGCCCGGACAGTTCCGTCTCCATACAGCAGATGATGCTGGCCTTGTTGCGCACAAATCCTGATGCCTTTATTAACGATAATATCAACTGGTTGAAAGCGGGCGCGGACCTGTGGATGCCGAGTGACTTCGAAATGCAGGCGTTATCGGCGGCTGAGGCATTTGCTGAAGTGCTGGTCCAGAACAACGTGTGGCGGGAAGCCCGCGGCCTGCCCGCGGTGGATACCGGCTGGCTGGCCGGTACCGGTACGATTGCGGTTGACGGAGGATTGCGCCTGGTGCCGGTCACAGAGGGGGATCTGGAGGATGACGACATTTCCGCGGCCGAGCCGGACGGGGCTTCCGGGGAGCGGGCTCTGGCGCTGGCAAACGAGCAGGTTGAAGAGTTGGCACAGGAGAACATTGAACTTGAGGACAAGCTGACCGAGGCCGAGACCATTATTGAAGATCTCAGGCGCCTGGTCGAACTCAAGGATGATGAACTCGCCGCACTGCAGGGGCAATCCATTGGCGAAGATGCAGATCCCGGCCCCGGTCTGCCGGAACGATTGAGATCATTCCATGATGAGACGATCAAGCCGGCGTATAGCCTGGCCAGGGATAACTGGTATATCGTGCTTGCGGGCCTTGCATTGCTTCTGGCCGGATGGTTGCTGCTGCGCAGAAAACTCGCTCGTGCCCCGAAGGGATTTTCAGTCCCCGCCGCTTCGGTCCGGGCTGATTTTGTCAAGGTGACCCGCGCCGACAAAGAGGCTTCCCCGGCTGAAGATGATGCGCAGCAGGAAGAGGAGGAGGACCAGGCGCAGAATAAACTCGACCTGGCCAGGGCGTACCTTGAACTTGACGATACGGAGAACGCGCGCGCCATCCTTGATGAGGTCATGTCGGAAGGCAATGCGGCGCAACGGGAAGAAGCCCGGCAGTTACTGGAACAGGCTAATTCGGGTTAACGCTTAGTGATGAAAATTGCCGCCGGCGTTGAATATGACGGATCCCGGTATTCAGGTTGGCAAATACAGAAACACTCGTCATCGGTTCAGGAGCGCGTGGAGGCCGCCCTGTCGGCGGTCGCGGACCATACGGTTGCAGTAACCTGCGCCGGCAGGACGGACGCGGGAGTGCACGCGCTGAACCAGGTGGTCCACTTTGAATCAGGCGCCGATCGGGACACCCATTCCTGGGTCCTGGGCGCAAACACCCACCTGCCGGGAGACATCAGCCTGGCCTGGGCTATACCCGTCCAGTCTGATTTCCATGCCCGTTACTCGGCAACGAGCCGCGTGTACGAGTATATTATCCTGAACAGGCTGGCGCGTCCCGGTCTGGGCCATGGTTACGTTACCTGGGAGTGCCGCCCCCTGGATGCCGGCAGAATGTCGGAGGCCGCGGCCTCGCTGGTCGGCGAACATGACTTTACTTCGTACCGGGCGGCCTCCTGCCAGGCGAAAACACCGGTCAGAAACGTCCTGGACCTGAACGTCAAACGGAAAAACGACTACGTGATCATAGTGGTTGAAGCCAATGCCTTCCTGCACCACATGGTGCGCAATATCGCAGGCGTGCTGATGGCAATTGGAATGGGCAAGCACGCTGTTGGCTGGGAAAATGAGGTGCTTGAGGCGAAAAGCAGGGATTGCGGGGGTGTGACCGCGGCGCCGGACGGGCTCTACCTGGCAGGCGTCAAATATCCTGAAAAATATGGAATTCCCGGTCAAAATACGGAACGCCATGGGGACTTTTATATATGACCAGGATAAAGATCTGCGGTATTACCCGAAGTGAAGATGCCCGCGCGGCGGTCGATGCCGGCGCGCATGCCCTGGGCTTCGTGTTCTACCGGCCCAGTCCCCGTTATATTGAGCCGGCGGCGGCCCGGGACATAATCAGCCGGCTGCCGCCGTTCGCCTCCAGAGTCGGACTGTTCGTTGATCCGGAACGGTCCTTCGTCACTGCCGTGCTGGAAGCGGTCCCCCTGGACATAATCCAGTTTCACGGCAATGAAGATCCGGAGTTTTGCGGCAGTTTCGGCAAGCCTTACATAAAGGCCGTGAGCATCAAACCGGACATCGATCTGCATCAGGCCTGCCGGCGCTATGCCGGCGCTTCAGCCCTGCTGCTGGACAGCCATTCCGACACCGTTCCCGGCGGGACCGGCATGAGTTTTGACTGGAGTATAATCCCGCCTGGTTTATCCAGGCCTGTTATTCTTGCCGGCGGGTTAACGGCTGCCAACGTGCGCCGGGCGATTGAAGTTTGCAGGCCGTATGCGGTCGATGTAAGCAGCGGCGTCGAACTTGACAAGGGAATCAAGGACAAGGGAGCAATGACGGAATTCATACGCGAGGTATTAGACGTTGATGACAATGCCTGACGAACACGGCCATTTCGGCATTTACGGGGGGAGATTTGTCGCCGAGACGCTGATTGAGCCCCTGGAAGAGTTGACCCGCGCCTATGAGAAGTACATTCAGGATGAAGACTTCCTGGCAGAGTTCGACCATGACCTGAAAACTTTCGTGGGCCGGCCGTCGCCCCTGTATCACGCGCGCCGGTGGAGTGACAAACTGGCCGGCGCCCAAATCTACCTGAAACGCGAGGACCTGAATCATACCGGCGCCCATAAGGTCAATAACACGGTGGGGCAGGCCCTGCTGGCAAAGCGGATGGGGAAAACCCGGATTATTGCGGAAACCGGCGCAGGCCAGCACGGGGTAGCCACTGCCACGGTTGCCGCCCGCCTCGGTCTCGAGTGTATCGTGTATATGGGCGCCGAAGATATACGGCGCCAGGCCGTGAACGTTTTCCGGATGAAGTTGCTGGGCGCCGAGGTAGTGGAAGTCACTTCCGGTTCGCAGACTCTCAAGGATGCCTTGAATGAAGCCATGCGGGACTGGGTGAGCAACGTGGACGATACGTTCTACATCATCGGCACCGTGGCCGGGCCGCATCCCTATCCGGTACTGGTCAGGGACCTGCAGTCGATAATCGGCAGGGAAACCAGGCAGCAATGCCTGGAGGCGACCAGCAGGCTGCCGGACGCGCTGGTCGCCTGTGTGGGCGGGGGCTCCAATGCAATCGGATTGTTTCACCCTTTCCTGGAG
>VYCZ01000269.1 GCA_009843675.1 Gammaproteobacteria bacterium
TGTAGCCGATACGTTGAGACCATGCCTGGCAACCTCCCGGATATAATGCAATTGTTGTAATTTCATCCTGTTTACCTCTTTGTTTCGGACCCTTATGACGTTCAGTTCTAAAAATATCGAAAATTATCACTTTTAAGTATAAAAGATTGGCCTTAAAGTATCACTCTTTTTTTTAATCAGACTCAACGCTCTATCATGGACTTTGGTTTTACCTTTGCCGGTTTTGCAGTCGGCTTTATTATCGGACTTACCGGTGTAGGGGGCGGTTCCCTGATGACGCCCATCCTGGTACTTGTTTTCAGCATCAAACCGGCTGTGGCGGTGGGAACCGACCTGTTGTACGCCGCCATCACCAAGGGAGGGGGAATTTTATCTCATCACAGGCAGCGGACAATTGACTGGAGAGTTGTCAGGCTGTTGTCCGCGGGCAGCATACCGGCTACCTTGCTTGCCGTTCTGATACTGAAACAACTGGCCGGCATGGGCATCAACTATGAGCCCGTCATTACCTCCATGCTCAGCATAGCCCTGATTTTGACGTCGCTGGTTATTTTGTTCAAAAGCCAGTTACAGTCTCTCGGCAGAACTGAGCCGTTCCAGTTTATACGTATTATCCATAGAAGATTACGCGCGCCGATGACCGTGGTTGCCGGCTTCATTATCGGCATCCTGGTGACTTTCTCGTCAGTGGGCGCAGGCGCCCTCGGCGCGGCGTTCCTGTTTTTTCTCTATCCCCGGTTTAATACCGTAAGAATTGTGGGTACGGACCTCGCCCACGCAGTACCCATTACCGCGATAGCAGGCCTGGGTCACTGGCACCTGGGTTCGGTGGACTTTCAATTGCTGCTCAGCCTGATAATCGGTTCGCTTCCCGGCATCTACCTGGGAAGCCACGCCGGCATCCAGTTGCCGGAAAGATTCATGCGTATGCTGCTTGCCCTGATGCTGATGCTGATTGGCGGGCGCCTGGCTGTGTTGTAAATAGACCCCTAAATACAGACGGGGTCAGAGTAAGAATTTCGTCAGAAATTTTACTCTGACCCCTGCATTTCGGGATGGATGGGGTCAGAGTAAAAATTCTTTCAGAATTTCTTACTCTGACCCCTTGACTAGTGAGAACTCAGTTTAGTTGAGCCTGGCGGTATTGATTGATCATTGCAGCCATCTGGTCCTTGACATGCAGTTTTTCTTTTTTCAGGGTATCCAGTGTATAGCCGTCAAGGGGAGCTACTCCGGAATTGGCGTCCTTGACTTTCTCCTTCAATTCACCATGTCTTGAATGCAGCCTTTTAAAATTTTCGTTTTCGTTCAGTAATGCATCGACTATCTCCTGCTCATATTCAAACATAGAGTCCTCCTTTAAATCAGGTTGTCGGAATGGGGGAATTTACAGTTTAAAGTTAGTCCAAATTTTCCCGGACTACAAGCAAAAAATTTTTTATCATGACCGTATTGCACAATCGTCATCATTAAAGAGGATCCTGTTCCCCATGACCGCCAATAATTCACAGTTGAAATCCATCTTTTTTGTGTCCGTGACATGGCTGTTGTCCGCTATGACCGGAATTGCATACGCTTCCGGAGATAAAGACGGGAATTTCAACCTGGCCGAGATCAGTGCAGGAATTTACGTCCACCAGGGCAAACACGTCGACCTGGACCATGCCGACCACGACGATATCGCCAATATCGGCTTTATTATCGGTGACGAATGTATTGCCGTCATTGACACGGGCGGTTCCGTAGCTACCGGTCTTGCCCTTAAGAATGCCATCAAAAACATCTCCTCCCTGCCGGTGTGCTACGTGATTAACACCCATATCCACTTTGACCATGTACTGGGTAATTTCGCGTTCAAGGAGTTTGCGCCCGAATTCGTCGGCCATGAAAACCTGGTCCAGGAGATGGAGCATAACCGTTCCTTCTTCCTGTCTGAATTTGCCGCCGACCTGGGAGACAACCCATCGGAGGACACGATCATCGGTCCCGATATCACGGTTGCCGACAAGCTGGACCTGGACCTGGGCAACAGGCTGATAACGCTCAGCGCACACCCCCCTTCCCATTCCTTCACGGACCTCTCGATTTACGATCATGAAACCGGGACACTGTGGCTTTCCGACCTGCTTTTCATAGACCGGATTCCGGTCTTTGACGCCAGTCTCAGAGGCTGGCTGAAGACTATGGAAACCTTGAAGGCACAACAGGCGAATCACGTAATCCCCGGCCACGGAACCATTACCCTGCCCTGGCCGGATGCAGCGAATGCGCAGGACAATTACCTGAACATGCTGCTACGGGAAACCAGGAAGGAAATAGGCAAGGGAACATTCATGGAGGAGGTGATTGAGATAGTCGGTAAGACAGAAAAAACAGAATGGTTGCTGCACGAACAAAACCATGGACGCAATGTCTCCAGGGCCTTCCTCGAACTGGAATGGGAGTGAAATTCAATCACATATTGGGATAGTTCGGCCCTCCCCCGCCTTCCGGGGCTACCCAGACGATGTTCTGGGTCGGGTCCTTGATGTCGCAGGTCTTGCAGTGCACGCAGTTCTGGGCGTTGATCTGCAGTCTTGCCCGGTCGTTTTCGGTGACTATCTCGTACACGCCGGCGGGGCAGTAGCGCTGTTCGGGCGCTGCATACAGGCTCAAATTCGTATCAATCGGAACTGCTTCATCTTTGAGCGTCAGGTGGCAGGGCTGGTCTTCTTCATGGTTGGTATTTGAGATGAATACCGAGGACAGCTTGTCGAAACTGAGGCTGCCGTCCGGCTTCGGATAACTGATTTCCCTGCACTCTGCAGCCGGCTTCAGACAGTCATTATCAGCCTGTCTGTCATGCAGGGTAAGCGGCAGTCTGCCGGAAAATATGGACTGGTCGACAAAATTGAACGCAGCGCCCAGGTACATGCCGAACTTGTGCAGGGCCGCGCCGAAGTTCCGGGAGCGGTAAATATCGCCATACGCCCAGGAAGCGCGAAAATTATCGCCGTAGGCAAGCAGGTCATTTCCTGCGGCGTCTTCCGTTTCAAGTTCCTGCATCAGTGTTTCCGCGGCGACCATGCCGGACTTCATGGCGGTGTGTGTCCCCTTGATCTTTGCAAAATTCAGCGTGCCCGCGTCACACCCGACCAGCAGGGCGCCGGGCATGGACATCTTCGGCAGTGAATTCAATCCTCCCTTGGTGATGGACCGGGCGCCGTACGCCAGACGCCGGCCGCCGCCCAGGGTAGCGGCAATCACGGGATGGTGCTTGAATCTCTGAAATTCATCAAATGGACTGATGTATGGATTGGAATAATTCAGGTCGATGATCAAACCCACCACTACCTGGTTCCGGTCCAGGTGATACAGGAAAAAACCGCCGGAGGCTTCATTGGTCAACGGCCAACCCGAACCATGCACGACCAGCCCGGCCTGGAATTTCTCCGGTTCCACCTCCCACAGTTCCTTGATGCCGAGACCGTAATGCTGGGGGTCACAACCCTCGTCAAGTTTGTACCTGTCAATGAGTTGCCGGCCCAGGTGCCCGCGGCTGCCCTCGGCAAACACCGTGTAGCGGGCATGGAGTTCCATGCCGGGTTCATAGGAATCCTTTCGTTCTCCGGCGGCGGATATGCCCATGTCGCCCGTGGCCACGCCCGTGACGCTTCCCGCGCTGTCGAACAGGACCTCCGTTGCCGCAAAACCGGGGTAGATCTCAACCTCCAGCGCCTCCGCCTGCTCCGCCAGCCAGCGGCACACGTTACCCAGGCTGACTATGTAATTGCCCCGGTTGTGCATGCTCGAGGGGACAAAAGGGCCGGGAACCCTGATCGCGGATTTGCCGCTTGTCAGGAAATACATGAGGTCCCTGTCGACCGGCGTATTCAACGGCGCTCCCCGTTGTTGCCAGTCCGGGATCAGTTCATCCAGGGCACGCGGCTCCAGCACGGCTCCTGAAAGGATGTGGGCGCCTACTTCCGAACCTTTTTCCAGCAGGCAGACACTGAGTTCCCTGTCGCGCTGTTGCGCCAGTGTCTTGAGGTGAATGGCTGTGGCGAGTCCCGCCGGCCCGCCGCCGACGATGACAACATCATACTCCATGGCCTCGCGTTGCATGGTCTCAGTCATGAGTGTTTATCCGCATATTCCACAGATGCGGATGATATCATCAACTGCGGCGCTGTTTGAGGCTCTCTTCCAGTTGTTTCTTTCTGTTTTTCTCGCTGTTGACGTAGCCCAGCCAGGTTTCCGCGGCCTTGCGGCTGCGCTTGTCCTTGCTGGCTTCAGCGAAGGCTTTGATGGATGCGTCAAATTTCTGCGTTTCGAACAGGGCAAGGCCCAGCATGATATTGGCCTGGTCGGCGCGCTTCAGGCCGCCTTTCTTGAAGGCCGTCCTCAGCGCATCCACCGCTTCCTCGTAGCGGTAAAGGTTGATATAGGCCTGGGCAATGCGCATATCCAGTTCACCGTCCTTGGATAAGCGGGCAGCCTGTATCAGGGGCGGAAGTGATTTCTCGCTCTCCTGGGCCTGCAGCCAGGCCTGGGACAGCAGCCTCAGGTTCCTGATGTTTTCCTCGATTTTCCCCTCTCCCATGCCTTTCTCCAGCAACACGGCCGCCTTGTAGGGCGCTTCATGCAGCATGTACAGGTTGGCCAGGTTCAGTTGCTGGTTGCCCCGCTGCAGCAGGCCTGCTTCATACAGCATCTCCAGGATGGACATCTGCTTATCCAGCCGCTTCAGTTCCGAATAGGTGCCGGCCATGGTCAGCCAGTACTCCGGCTTGGGGTAATACACGACCAGTTCCTTCAGCACATCGAGCATGTTCTCATAGTCATTGAGATTGAAATAGTTCACCCGTAACAGCAGCAGCAGGTTTTCCTTCGGGGTATCGCCGCGGCCGGTGACCATGCCGTAGGCCTTCTTCAGCGGCACCAGCGAATTCTTGTAGTCCTCCAGTTGATAATAGCCCTGCCCCAGCAGCATGTAAGCGTTCTCGGTAGGTTTCTCGGTCAGGGTAAACCACCTGTTGATGATGTCTACCGCCTTCCTGTAATTCTCGATAATGAAATAAAGCTGTGCCAGGGTATATAAGGAATTGGTCTCGAGCGCCTCGGGCAGGTCCGGCTGTTCCAGCACCTTCTCGTAAGAGGAAATGGCGTCCTCATAGCGCTCCAGGGTGAAATAGGTATAGGCAAAGTAATTGTACAACTGCGCCTTCTCGTAGTGCGACAACTTCGGCTCCCTGGCCAGGTCGCTCAGTGCCGCCAGGCCCGCATCGTAATCCTTTGCCTCGATGAGTTCCTGGGCTTCCGTCAGCTTGTTGTACACCTTCTCACTCATGGAAGGTGTTTTCCGGGTCTTGCGTTTCTGTCCTGATTCCGATTCCTGCGCGATTGCACCCGGCGCCGTCACTGCAAGGAATACGGGGGTAACCACGAACGCGCAGAGAAGCATTGCGCCGCAGAGAAACAGGGGCCTGAACGATGTATTACGAATACTCATAAGTACCAATCTCCAACTCTAATCCTCGAGCTCAAATGTGATCTTGTTCTGCACGCCCGGCACCTCGATGGGTTGGCCGTCAACGACCCGGGGCTTGTATTTGAACTTGGCCGCCGCGGCGAGCGAAGCCTTGTCGAAAATACCGGGAGGCACCGCCTCGACAATGTGGATATCCTTGGTAGTGCCCGTTTTGGTGACGGTGAATTGGACAATCACGTACCCCTCGATGCCGCGCGACTGTGCCCTTCTCGGATAGATGGGCTGAACCTTGACGATGGGCAGGTACTCGCCATCGCTGGGCGCAAGGCCGAAGCCGCTTGCATCCAGGTTGATGTTGGTATTCACCGGCGCGGCCGATACCTGCACCGCCTGCGCTTCCGGCGTTATGTTATCCATCGCGGGTGGGGGCGGTTCAGGAG
>VYCZ01000120.1:0-2212 GCA_009843675.1 Gammaproteobacteria bacterium
GTAACAAGCGGGAGGAATAACTGATGTATTTAATCAAATCAGGCAACGTTACGCTGTCCGCCATCATAACCTGCGCCATGCTGCTTGCCGCGCCGTCTGCCGGCGCGCAATTGCTCGAGGAAGTAGTCGTTACCGCCCAGAAACGCGAGCAGAACATGCAGGACGTCGGCATCGCGGTGACGGCATTCAGCGGCGACATGATCAAGAACCTGAACTACACCAATACAGTCGATATCACCCAGCAGGTGCCTTCGATGCAGTTGTTCACCTACACGCCTTCATTGACCATCCTGAACATTCGCGGGATCTCCCAGAGTAATTTCCAGGACAACCTGGAAGCGCCCATCGCGGCTTATATTGATGAAGCCTATATCTCCAGCATGAACATGGTGGGTCAACAGATGTTCGACATGGAACGCGTCGAGGTGCTGCGTGGCCCGCAGGGCACCTTGTTCGGCCGCAACGCCACGGGCGGCGTGGTGCAGTACGTGACCCGCGGCGCCACGGACGAAGAATTCAACGGCTATATCGAGGCGTCCTACGCGGAATATGACCGCAGGAGCGTCGAAGCCGCATTCGGCGGCGCGCTGGGCAGCAACGTACGCGCCCGCATTGCCGGACGCTGGGAAAAGGCGAACGGCTACGTTGAATCGCTTGGCGAGCCGGTGGACTTTGACGCCATGGGTATCCCCCAGGTTCCGACAGGCGCGCCTCCCCCCAGGGATTCGCACGGGGCGAACGGCTTCGTGTTGCGCGCTTCCCTGCAGATCGATTTCAGTGAGCAGTTACTCGGCGATTTTCGGGTGACTTACCTTGAAGACAGTGACGTGCCGACCGGCACTTATACCTGGACTCCAGCCGAGGCTGATTTCGCAAACGGAACGGGTTTCGGCATCCCCCTGGCGCCGCCCAGCAACCCGGTTACCGGTGAGATCAGCAGCGATCCGCGCAGCCATTACTCGGATTATGAGGGGTACATGGACCGCGACGGCTGGAACGCGACCGCCAAGTTCACCTGGGACATGAACGACAACATGACGGTCGAGTCAATTACCAACTACCAGACTTTTGACAAGTTTTATACCGAGGACGCAGATGCAACGCCGATCGCGACGATCCATTTTCCGTTTGATCCTGCAGCCGACTTCGAATCCTGGAGCCAGGAACTGCGTATCTCAGGTGAGGCCGATCGTATGCGCTGGACCGTCGGGGGCTTTTATTTCGACCAGGAAATGGACAACAGCGTATTCGTGAGCGGCGTGATCCTGACCAATCACCCCACGGGCGAAATCCAGGCTGACTACCAGCTTGATTCGGAGAACTGGTCGATCTTCGGCCAGGCCGAGTTTGACCTGACTGATCAATTGACATTCATCGCCGGCATACGCTGGTCCGAAGACGACAAGAGCATCGACTACACCACCACGTATACCAACGTTGACCCGGCCGGGTATCAAATTATGGCAGACTACTGTAACTGCGGCGTACCCGCGTCTGTTTTCCAGGCCGGGCCGTTTGTTACCTATAACTCAACCAGTAACCCGTATGCGGCTACAGGTGACCCGGGCAACACCCTCAACTACAACGACTGGGCCGCGCGCTTCCAGCTTGATTACCGCCCCAATGACGATACCTTGCTGTTTGCATCGGTCAACCGCGGCATCAAGGGCGGCAACTGGGTAGTGGCCACGTTGCCGGATGCGGATGGCAAACTGCGGCATGAAGAGGAAGTATTATGGTCATACGAGGTGGGCGGTAAATTCACCCTGTTCGACGGCAGCGCGCGCCTGAACGCCACCGCGTTCTACTATGACTATAGTGACTACCAGGTGTTCTCTTTGATTAACCTGGCGCCGGACGTACTGAATTCCGACGCCACTGCCTATGGCGGCGAGGTCGAACTGGCCCTGTCGCCGGCTGAGAACTGGGATTTCAATTTCGGCGTAGCCCTGCTGTCCAGCAAGGTGGACGAGACGCCAACAGTACTTGACCCGGAATTCAGGGTTGAGGGCGATCTGCCGCAAGCGCCGGAGATCAGTTTCAATTTCCTCGGCCGGCATACCTGGCAGGTGGCCGGCGGTTCCATGGCCGTGCAGGTTGACGGGTTCATCTACGGCGATCATTATCTTTACAGCGCCAAGAATGAAGCAACCGCCGAAGACGGATACGGTATCCACAATGCCAGCATATCCTATACCTCGGCTGACGAGCA
>VYCZ01000120.1:2222-5906 GCA_009843675.1 Gammaproteobacteria bacterium
CCGTATCTACCTGGTGGACATTGCTCTGGCCGTGTTCCTGGAGGAAATTTACGGCCCGCCGCAGTGGTTCGGCGGAACTATTTCCTACAGTTTCTGATTGCGATAATAACCTGCCCCTCATGCGAGCAACGGCCTGCGCTGAGTCATGAGGGGCAGTGACTCCATTCCCCTGCCTTTCCGGTTGACAACGCGAATTATGGGGACACAATACTTAATTCCGGATGTATTCAATGCGATACATTCTTCATTCTTTGGCAGAATTAAGTATTGTGTCCCCATAATTCTATCGTGCCTGCTGGCCGCCTGTTCCGCGGAGCAGGCCGAACGCCCCAACTTCCTGGTCATCCTGGCGGACGACATGGGGTATTCGGACATCGGTGTGATGGGTAGCGAGATCCGCACGCCCAATATCGACCGGCTGGCGGACCGGGGCATGCTCATGACCCATTTCCGGGTGCACATGTTGTGTTCGCCCACCCGCGCCATGCTGCTCACGGGCGCGGACAGTCATCCTGCCGGGTACGGCACCATGGCGGGGGAGTTCACACCGGCAATACGCGGGCAACCGGGTTATGAGACCTACCTCACTGACCGGGTGACGACCATCGCCAACGTGCTCCGGGACGGCGGCTACCATACCTACATCGCGGGCAAATGGGACATGGGCGGGCACGGCAACCCGGCCCTGTGGCCCGACAAACGGGGTTTCGAGGAATCCTTCGTGCTGGTGGAAGGCAGCGGGTCCCATTACAACCGGGCTCCCTCGCTGCTGGAACTGGCCTCGGTGACCTACGCGGAGAATGGCCGGGAGATTGAACTGCCCGATGATTTTTACTCATCCAGGAACTACGCCGACAAGATCATCGAGTACATCGACCGGCACCGGCTCGACGGCAGACCTTTTTTCGCCTACCTGCCGTTTACCGCGCCGCATTACCCGCTGCACGCGCCGGACGAATACATTGAACGCTATGCCGGGGTGTACGAGCAGGGCTACGAGGCGGTGCGCGCCGCGCGCATCGAACGGATGCGGGAGACGGGGCTGATGGGCGAACACCAGGTCGCGGCCGGCCACCATCCCGCCTGGCCGGCATGGGACGCCCTGAGCGATACCATGCGCAGCCTGGAGGCGCGCCGCATGCGGGTGTATGCGGCGATGACGGAAGCCATGGACTTCCATATCGGCCGGGTGCTCGATTACCTGGAGCGGGAGGAACTGGCGGACAACACGCTGGTGATCTTCCTCTCCGACAACGGCGCGGAAGGCGGCAACCCGCTGGACTTTTACGGACAACCCGGTTTTGACTGGGCCGAAGGCCGCTTCGACGTCGGCCTGGAGAATCTGGGGAGACCCGGTTCCTATGCCTGGCTGGGGGCCGGATGGGCGTACGTGAGCAGCACGCCGTTGCGTTATTTCAAGGGCTTCCCGACGGAAGGGGGGATCCGCACGCCCGCCATATTCAGTTTTCCGGGCCGTATCGAGGCGGGCATGGTGTCGTCCGCCCCTGCAAACGTCCTTGACCTGCCTGTTACTCTGCTGGATTATGCCGGCGTCGTCCATCCGGGGGTTGCCGACAACGGAGAGCTCATGCCTCCCATAAGAGGCAGGTCAATGCGCCCGTTCCTTGAGTCGGAAGGCGCACAGGTCCATCCGCCGGAGGACTATTTTGCCTACGTGATGATGGGTCGCAGGGGGGTAGTGCAGGGCGACTGGAAGATAACCTGGATGAATGCGCCCTGGGGGCCGGAAGGGCGCTGGTCCCTCTATAACCTGGCCGAGGACCCGGCGGAGCGCAACGACCTGGCCGCAAGTCACCCGGCCAAACTGGCTGAAATGCAGGCGCTCTGGGACGACTATGTCGCCGCCAACGACGTTATTCACATCCCGCGCTATGAAACGGGCTGGACCAACCGTTTTTCACATTACGAATGGCTCCCGCCGGAACTGCGTTGACCTTAAACCGACAAACTGTGAGATATGAAACATGAAAGGAAAAATCGCATTTGAAGAACTTCTGTCTGTCGAGGAAACCGTCATCAATGCCAAGGCGTTTGCCGGCGATTCTGGCAGGTGGGATGAATTTACCCTGGAACTTCTTGACGTCGATGAAAAACGCCTGGCGTTCATGGACAAAACGGGGATTGAATTTGCGCTGCTGTCGCTCAATGCGCCAGGTCTGCAGGCGATCCTGGATACTGAGGAAGCAATCGAGCTAGCGCGAAAGGCGAACAACCATATCGCCGGAGCGGTTACCCGGCACCCGGGACGTTATGCCGGCCTGGCTGCGCTGCCCATGCAGGATCCAGCCGCCGCTTCTGCGGAACTGGAACGCTGTGTCAACGAACTCGGCTTCAAGGGCGCGCTGGTAAACGGGTTTACCCAGAAGAACGAACCGGACACGGCAATATACTATGACATACCCGAATACCGCGACTTCTGGGCGACGGTATCCGACCTCGATGTGCCGTTTTACCTGCACCCGCGGATGCAGATCCCCGCGCAGGCCAGGAACTATGAAGGGCACCCCTGGCTGATGAGCGCCCCCTGGGGTTTCGCGGTGGAAACCTCGATCCACGCGCTGCGCCTGTGCGGTTCCGGCGTATTTGACGATTTTTCCAACCTGAAGATCATCCTGGGGCACCTGGGGGAAAACATTCCCTTTGCCCTTTGGCGTGTCGATGCGCGTATGCGTTTTTCTCGTCGCGGTTACCGCGGCAAACGCCCGCTGGGCCACTACTTCCGGGAACATTTCCATATCACCACCAGCGGCAACTTCAACGATCCGGCGTTCCGCTGCACCCTGGACGTCCTGGGAAAGGACAGGGTTTACTTCTCAGCTGATTATCCGTTTGAACGCATGGAGGACGCCGCCGACTGGTATGACGCCACTAGCGTGATCACCGATCAAGAACGTGTACAGATAGGCCGGACCAACGCGATCGAGTTATTTAAACTCGACCTTGATTGACCGGGGCTGGGAAAGAGTACTAGTCCGTAGCGCTTGCGCGTACTGTTACGGCCTGCAGGCCTTCCATGGAACGCCGGCGCTTGACCGCGCGGGCCAAGGCCAGTTCATAATTCTCCCGCGCCTGGTCTGGCGCGCCGATTTCCAGGTACACGTCCGCCAGGGCTTCAGCCGCAGGCTGGGGCATGGCGGGACCGATGGCGGGCGCCAGGGTCTGTTCCAGATCGACGGCCTGCTGCATCAATGCCAGTCCCTGCTCGGGGCTCCCTTCGGTGACCAGCAACCGGCCTTCCAGCAGCAGTTTCAGTACCGTGGGCGCGGCAGCCCGGATACTCCTGCTTTCGGGGTTGGGTGATCGGACGAAAGCGCCCACGATAGTCCTGGACCCTGTGGTGTCGCCCCGGTGCAGCGCCCGCAGGCCCATGATGTATTGATCCATGGCAATGGTGGACGGCCACACCTTGTCGTAGCTGACCTCCAGGTCCAGCAGCGGATCGTCCCAGGCCTGTGTGTCGATGATGTAGTTGCTGCGGCAGGTAATGAAACCGTTGCGGTTGGTCGGCGTATCGGCTTTCTTCCACTCCTGTTCGGCGTAGCCCACCAGGCGTCGGGCTTCGTCGAAGCGGCCTTCCTGCAACCGGGAATATAGCAGCCATGACAAGGAGTGGTAGGCCTGGCCGTTGTAGGGGAGATTTTTTTCCTCGATCCGGTCCAGGGC
>VYCZ01000003.1:0-3948 GCA_009843675.1 Gammaproteobacteria bacterium
GATGAGTCCAGGTTATACCAGCCGGGCGATGATATCCGCAATATCGACTGGCGGGTGACGGCCAGGACCGGCAAGACCCATACGAAACTGTTCCGCGAGGAACGCGAGCGCCCGGTATTCGTCTGGATGGATTTGCGCAGACCCATGCATTTCGCCACCCGCGGCAGGTATAAATCAGTACAGGCCGCGCAGCTTGCGGCGTTGATTGCATGGAGCGCCCTGAACAACGGAGACCGGGTAGGAGGAGTGATATTCTCCGAACATGAACACCATGAACTGAAACCCCAGCGCGGCAAGACTGCGGTATTGCGCCTGATCAACCGTATCGCAAACGATACGGCCTGGTCGCTCCCGGTATCCACGGGAGGCGACAGGCAGTCACTGGAGCATGCCTTGCAGCGCCTGCGCCGGGTGGCGCGGCCGGGCAGCCTCATATTCCTGATCAGCGATTTTCGCGAACTTGACTCCCAGGCGGAGATTCCCCTGGCAAGACTGTGCCGGCATAACGAGGTGGTCATGCTGTTCGTTTACGACCAGCTTGAAGAGGAGTTGCCGCCGCCCGGCCGTTACCGGGTGATCGACGGCGGCCGGGAGTTCCTGGTGGATACCTCGGACGGTCACCTGGCCGGGCAGTACCGGCAGCAGTTCCGTACGCGCCTGGACCGGTTGCAGCACTTATCGGCCGCCAACAGGATTCTGCTGCTCCCATGCAGGACCGATGCCGAACCGTTATCTCTTTTGCTCAGCGGCCTGAAACCGGGGGGCCGCGGGGCAAACGTCAAAAGCCCCGGAGCGTGATCCCGTGCAGTCTCCGTCCTTTTTGCCTGATCCGTCAACATTGCCGCTCAGGGAAATACATCTCCCGGAGAGCGTCGGCTGGTGGCCGCCGGCGCCGGGATGGTGGCTGTTGCCCGCTCTCCTGTTGCTGGGACTTGCCGCAGCCTGGTATGGCCGTCACCTGTACAGGCGTCGCAAATACTCCGCCATCAGCATGGCGAGAAAGGAACTGGCCGGGATCCGTTCCCGCTATGCAGCCGACCGCGATGCAGGGCGCTGCGTCCGATCCGTTTCCGGCCTGTTACGGCGCGTGAGCATCAGCGTCTTCCCCAGGTCCGAAAGCGCCGGGTTGACCGGCGATGAATGGGTGGCGTTCCTGTTGTCAGGCAACAGGCAGCAGGCGTCAGGCAACCTCGGCAGGTCATTGCTCGAGGCGCCGTATCGCCCGCAGGTCGCCCATGAAGAGGTTGAATCCCTTATCGGCTTCTGTTCGGACTGGATCGAATCCGTAGCCCGGGATTCCCGTAAGGTGACGCAATGATCGGCTTCGAGTGGCCCTGGCTGGCGCTGTTATTGCCGTTGCCGTATTTCATTTACCGTTACGCGCGGCCCCGGAATGCCGCAACCGGCTCCGCGTTGCGGGTGCCGTTCCTGGATGATTTTGCTGAAACCGGGCCGGATGCCGCCAGCAAGGCCCGTACCTGGCCCCTGTGGCTGGCGCTGTTGGCGTGGTTGCTGCTGGTATTTTCCGCCATGCGGCCGCAATGGCTGGGTGAACTGGTCGAGGTCCCCGTTACCGGCCGTGAACTGATGCTGGCGGTAGACTTGTCCGGCAGCATGGAACAACAGGATTTCGTCCTCGGAGTCAGGAGGATCGACCGGCTGACGGCCACGAAACTGGTTGCCGGCGATTTTATCGAGCGCCGGGTCGGCGACCGGATCGGCCTGATACTGTTCGGAGAACAGGCTTATCTGCAGGCCCCGCTGACGTTTGACCGGGAGACGGTGAAGACCTTGCTGTCCGAGGCCGTGATCGGACTGGCCGGCAAGGCAACCGCCATCGGAGACGCCATCGGCCTGGCGGTGAAACGCCTACGCGAGCGGGATGCGAGCCAGCGCGTCCTGGTGCTGTTGACGGACGGCGCCAATACGGCCGGCGTCGTGGAACCGCTTTCCGCGGCGCAACTGGCGAGCCGGGAGGGGTTGAAAATTTATACTATCGGCATCGGCGCAACGGAACTGCTTGAGCGCAGCCTGTTCGGTACCCGCAAGGTCAACCCGTCGGCGGACCTGGACGAGGCGGCGCTGAGGAAGATCGCCGGCCTGACCGGCGGCGCCTATTTTCGCGCCCGCGACCTGGACGAACTGGAACGGATATATGCGCTGATAGATGAAATGGAACCGGTTGAGCAGGACCCGAAGAAATTCCGGCCGCGCAAAGCCCTGTACTATTGGCCTCTGGCCGCGGCGCTGCTGCTCTGCGCTTTCCTCGGGCTGGTGAGATCCAGGGTATGATTGATTTGGAACTGTTTCACTTTCTACGGCCGCAATGGTTTATCGCCCTGCTGCCGCTGGCGCTGCTGACCTGGTTCATGTTTTTCAGAAAGGGGGCGCAGAGCAACTGGGAGGCGGTGGTTGACGAACGCCTGCTGCCGTACATTCTGGTCAGGGGGGCCGTCAGGGCGCGCCGCGCGGCGATAATACTGACCGTAACAGGCGGGCTGCTCGGCATTATTGCACTGGCAGGCCCGGCCTGGAATAAACTGCCGCAACCCGTGTTCACACCGCAGGACGCCCTGGTTATCGCCCTGGACCTCACGCTCTCCATGGATGCCAACGACGTGTCTCCCAGCAGGCTGGAACGGGCGCGTTACAAGATCAGCGACATTCTGGATCAGCGCCCGGAAGGCCAGACCGCCCTGCTGGTCTATTCCGGGGCAGCGTTTACGGTGACGCCGCTGACCGATGACGGTGAAACCATCAGGTCGCAGTTGAAAGCGCTGGATACCGGCATCATGCCGGTAACCGGCAACCGTACCGGCAAGGCCGTCACCCTGGCGCTTGACCTGCTCAAACAGGGCGGTATGAGACGCGGCCACGTGCTGCTGATCACGGATGACGCGACTCCTGCCTCTGCAGGAGACAGCGTGGCGTTATTGCGAAACGAGGGTTATCGCCTGTCGGTACTGGGCGTGGGCACGCGCCATGGCGCGCCGGTATTGTTGCCCGATGGCGGTTTCCTGCAGGACCGGGACGGCGAGATAGTGATTCCCATCCTGGATGAAGGCGCGTTGCGCGGCCTCGCCGGCTCCGGCGGCGGCATTTATGTGCGCCTCACCAAAGACGACCGGGATACCAGGCAGTTGACCGGGTTCTTTTCTGAAACGCAAGCCGCCGGCGAACAAGCGGGCGCCGAAATCACCGCTGATGTCTGGCGTGAGCAGGGCCCCTGGCTGGTATTGTGCCTGCTACCCCTGGTTGCGCTGCTGTTCCGGCGCGGGTATGTGCTGGCGCTGGCTTTGCTCCTGTTTCCCCTGCCTGAACCGGTATCTGCGCTGGACTGGGATGACCTGTGGTTGCGCAGCGACCAGCGGGGGCAGCGGGCAATGGATGCCCGGGATTACGCGGCCGCGGCCGAATTGTTCGACGATCCCGCCTGGAAAGCCGCGGCGCAGCACCGTGCCGGGGACTACCAGGGCGCCCTGGACAGCCTGGAACCGCTTGCCGGCGCGGAAAACAATTACAACAGGGGAAACGCGCTGGCGCGCCTGGGGCGCTACCACGAGGCCATTACCGCCTATGACCGGACCCTGGCCGAGCGGCCGGATCATGCCGATGCGAAATTCAACAAGGAATTGCTGGAAAAGGAACTGGAGCGGCAACAGCAACAGCAAGGACAGGAATCGCAACAGGACCGGGATTCGCATCAGGATCAACAGGACCAGGGAGATCAACAGTCCGGACAGGAGCAGCAACCAGAACAGTCCCAATCACCCCGGTCCGGAGACCGGCAGGCTCAGGCGGACCGTAATGAAACACCGCAACCGGAAGAAGGAGAACAGCAACGGCAGGAACAGGGCGAAGAGGCGCGGGACGATGGCGCTCAGCAGCAACTGGCGCAAACCGGGGACACGAAGAGCGCCGAGGAACAACAGGCTACCGAGCAGTGGC
>VYCZ01000003.1:3958-5901 GCA_009843675.1 Gammaproteobacteria bacterium
TCCTGGCGCTGTTTCCAGGGTTGTCCGGCGCCGCCGAGATCTCCGTACACACGGACCGGAACCCGGAAGTGTTGCAGGAATTCTTCCAGTTGATCATCGAAGCTACCGGAGGAGTGGATGACGATCCCGATTTCTCTCCATTGGAAAAGGATTTCCAGGTGCTCTCCACCAGTACCAGCACCAGTATGAACATCGTCAACACGCAGATCACCCGCACCAAACAGTGGCGCCTGACATTGATGCCGGTAAACGCCGGCAACCTGGTCATCCCTGCTATCTCTTTCGGCAGGGACAAAAGCCCGCAGACTTCGCTGACGGTAATACAGGCAGGGAACGCTACGCCAGGTCAGGACTCGCTGGACATATTCATAGACGTAGAGGCAGTTCCCGTATCGGCTTACGTCCAGTCAGAAGTGATTTATACGGTAAAGCTGTACCGGGCCGTCGCCACTTCCAACGAGACCCTGTCCGAACCGGACGTCAGCCAGGGGAGCGCGATTATCGAACTGCTGGATGCGGACCGGAGTTACGATACCTTTGTCCAGGGCAGGCGTTACGCCGTCTTTGAAAGAAGCTACGCGATCTATCCCCAGGTCAGCGGCAACCTGTTGATCGGGCCCGCCCGGTTTCAGGGACAGTTGTCGGCGGCCTCGCCTTTCAGTCTCGACCCGTTCGGGCCCGGAGGAAGGACGATCGTGAGACAATCGGAGGCTGTTGAGTTGCAGGTCGATCCGGTCCCCGCCGCTTACCGGGACGGGCACTGGTTGCCTGCGAAGGACATAAAGCTGACGGAGAAATGGTCAAAGGACCCGCTTGACCTGTTGCCCAATGAACCGGTTACCCGCACCATCACGCTTGCGGCGCAGGGACTGACTGCAAGCCAGTTGCCGGAGATACAGGAAGTGCTGCCTCCCGGCTTCAGGCAATACCCGGACCAGCCGGAACTGGAGAACCGCAAGACCGCCGAGGGAATTACGGGAGTGAGGCAGCAAAAGAACGCCATCATCCCGGCGCGTCCCGGTGAATACACCCTGCCGGAGATCTCCCTGCCCTGGTGGAATACGGAAACGCAGACCCTGGAATACGCAGTGTTGCCGGAACGGCGGGTGCAGGTAACGGCAGCCGCGCCGGATGCAACAATCGATACGCCGTTATTTCCTGCCCCTGCTATTGATACGCCGGTTCAGGAGCAGGCAACGCCGGAAACGGAGGAAACCACCGCCGGCGCAACGGACGCCTCTCCCGGTATTTCCATCTGGCAATGGCTTACCTGCCTCCTGGCCGTTGCTTGGCTCGCAACCCTCGTTTATGTGCTGAAAAACCGTAATAGTTCGCGGGCAAAGAGCCCCCCGTCACAGGCGGAGAATGCCAGGGAAACCCGCAAGGCCCTTGAACGGGCCTGCCGTGACGATGACCCGGAACGGGCTAAAACGGCCTTGCTGCAGTGGGCGAGAATACGCCCGCAGGGATCACCGGCCTCCAGCCTGGGCGACCTGGAGAAACAAGTCGACGAAAAACTGGCCGCCGAAATCCGCAACCTGTCACGGCGTTTGTATTCCCGCAGCGCGGAACCCTGGCGCGGCGAACCGCTCCGGCAGGCATTTTTGCAGGAAGAAAAATCGTCTGCCGTTGAAACAACCTCCGAGCGCGGCAAGCTGGAACCGCTATACCGCTTATAATTTTACGAACTTCATCGTCATCCTGTCGCTTTCGCCAATGGCGGCATACTTCTCCCTGTCCTCGTCACCCAGGCGATAAGTCGGCGGCAGGGTCCACACGCCTTCCGGGTAGTCCCTGGTATCCTTCGGGTTGGCGTTGATCTCCGATTTATCGACCAGTTCGAAACCGGTGTCTTCCAGGAGCCGGATCATGTAGCTCTCGGGGACGTAACCGCGCTCGGCGGTTTCCTTCGCGTCACTGCCGGCCCCGGCGCGGTGCTGGAC
>VYCZ01000318.1 GCA_009843675.1 Gammaproteobacteria bacterium
CAAGTATTTTTACGATGAACGCGGGGCGGATTTGTTCAACCGGATTTGTGAAACCCCGGAGTACTACCTGACCCGCACCGAAGATGCGCTGCTGCGGCGCTGCGGCGCCGAGATCATTGCGTTGACCCGTCCCGCTTGCCTCATAGAACTGGGCAGCGGCAACTCCGGCAAGACGGCCAACCTGTTTGACGCCTGTGAACGGCAGGGCCACACCTGCATATACTCGCCGTTCGACATCTGTGAACCGGCGCTGGTGGAAGCGGCCGGCACACTGCAGTCCGGGTACCCGTGGCTGGATGTCAGGCCGCTGCTCGGGGACTATCACGCCGGCCTGGACCACCTGCCGGACTGCGCCGGCGTCAAGATGTTCCTGTTCCTGGGCAGCACAATCGGAAATTTCACGCCCGGGGATGCGCGCGCTTTCATCGGCGGCATCCGGCAGCGGATGGAACCGGGCGATTTCCTGCTGCTGGGCGCAGACAGGGTCAAGGAGCCCGCCGTGCTGAATGCGGCATATAATGATGCCCGGGGAATCACTGCCCTGTTCAACCTGAATGTATTGTCGGTTCTGAACCGGGAACTGGCCGCGGACTTCCGCACGGATAACTTTGCTCACCTGGCCGTATATAATAATGAGTTGAACAGGATTGAAATGTATCTCGTATCCCGGCTGGACCAGGAAATCACCTTGGACGGCCTCGATACCGGTTTCACGCTGGAATGCGGGGAGAGAATACTGACCGAGTTGAGTTACAAGTTTTACTTCGATGAACTGGAAACGCTGCTGGAAGATTCGGGACTTGAGATCATCCGCCATTTTGAGCCGGACAACCGCTGGTTTTCCCTGGTCCTGGCACAGCGGGAGTAGCGCCGCGAAAATTTTTCCCGCCCTGGTCGCCCTGGCACTGCCCGCCTGCGTGCTGTTGCAGGGTTGCGCCGAGAAGAAATCCCACCTGGAGTTGATCCGTGAGCGCGGCGCGATCCACGTGGCCACCAGGCCGGGCCCGACGACGTACCAGCGCAACGATCAGGGCGAGGAACGCGGACTGGAATACGAACTGGTGAGACTGTTCGCCGCCACGCAGGGCATCGATGTCAAGTTCATCCCGGCCGACGGCAGGGAGCAGATCACCGGCCTGCTGGGTTCCGGCCAGGCGGACCTGGCCGCGGCCGGGTTGGCCCGGACCTTCAGGCCGGACGACCCCCTGGTGTATGGTCCGGGTTTCCAGTGGGTGACGCGGCAGGTGGTGTACCGCTACGGCTATATCCGCCCGTCATCGCCGGCAGACATTCCCCCGCACAAGCTGCATGTCACCCGCAATGCCCTTGCGCCGGAGGATCTCGAGCGCCTGCGCTTCCGTTATCCGCATCTCAACCTGGTGCTGCACGAAGACAAGGACAGCTTTGAACTGCTGGAGATGGTCGAGTACGGCAAGATCCTCTACGCGGTGGCGGCGTCCAACGAAGTGGTCTGGTCGCGCACCTCCCTGCCGGAACTCCGGGCGGCCTTCGACCTGACCTCCCCCGAACCCCTGGGCTGGGCCGTCAGCCGGTCCCGGGGTGATGACTCCCTGATCAAGGCAATCCGGGACTTCCACGACCACATCAGGAACGATGGCCGGCTTGCCGGCCTGCTCGAGCAGGCCTATCCGTTTGCGGACAGCTTCGATTACGTGGAGGCGCGCAGCTTCATCGACCGCTATAACGAGGTGCTGCCGGAACTGAAACCTTATTTCATGAGCGCCGCGGACGAGCTCGGTTTCGACTGGCGCCTGCTGGCCGCCATCAGCTACCAGGAATCCCACTGGAATAAGGCGGCGCGCTCTCCTACCGGCGTGCGCGGGCTGATGATGCTGACAAAGCAGACGGCGCGGCAGGTGGGCATCAGCGACCGGCTGGACCCGGTGCTGAGCGTACACGGCGGCGCCAGGTACCTGAGCACCCTGATAGACAAAATCCCGGAGCGGGTCCCCGAGCCGGACCGCACCTGGTTTGCCCTGGCCTCCTATAACGTCGGCTTCGGCCATCTTGAGGACGCCAGGGTGATCACCCAGAAGAACGGCGGCGACCCGGATTCGTGGGCAGACGTGAAAAAGCGTTTGCCCCTGCTGACCGAACACAAGTGGTACTCGCAGACCAGGTTCGGTTATGCCAGGGGGCAGGAACCGGTGCAATTCGTGGGAAACATCCGCAAGTATTACACCATGCTGATGCACCTGACCTACGGGGATGCCGGGCCAGTGCGTAATTCAGGACACCCATAATTCAGGGCATAATTCAGGACACCCACGTAGTTCAGGACACCCATAATTCAGGGGGGCATAATTCAGGACACCCATGATTTGATTCTGTGGGTGTCCTGAAATTACTCTATTCTGTGGGTGTCCTGAAATTACCTCAGAGGAGAGTGAACATGTCTGGGAACAATAAAATCGTGAAATCCGAGCAGGAATGGCGGCGGGAACTGACGCCGGAGCAGTACGAGGTGTGCCGGCGCAAGGGAACGGAGATGCCTTTTTCTGGCAGGTACAACAACTGCAAGGACGCGGGCACGTACCGTTGCTCATGTTGCGGCCAGAGCCTGTTCAGTTCCGAAGCGAAGTTTGACTCCGGTACCGGCTGGCCCAGTTTCTTCGAGCCGGAACGCGCCGCCGCGGTGAAGACCGAGGTCGATCACAGCCTGTACGGAAGGCCGCGCACCGAAGTACTTTGCAGCGCCTGCGACGCCCACCTCGGCCATGTATTCCCGGACGGCCCGGCGCCTACGGGCCTGCGTTACTGCATCAACTCCGTGGCGCTGGACCTGGACCGGGAGGACTGACCTAGAACCAGGATAGTTTGTCGTGCAGTCTCACCACCTCGCCGATGATGATCATTGAGGGTGGCTTGATCTCATTCTCCGCGACCAGGTCTGTCAGGGTGGAGACGGCGCCCACGTAGACTCGCTGGTCCGGCGTGGTGCCCTGCTGGACGATGGCGGCAGGCATGTCGGGCTGCATCCCGTGTTCCAGCAGGCTCTTCTGCAGCACGTCAACTCCCTTGACCCCCATGTAGATGGCCACCGTCTGTTTCGGCTGAATCAGGGCCGGCCAGTTGAAGTCCAGCCTGCCGTCCTTGAGGTGGCCGGTGACGAACAGGCAGGAGTGGGCAAGGTCGCGGTGGGTCAGCGGGATGCCGGCGTAGGATGCGCAACCTGCTTCGGCAGAGATGCACGGCACCCCCTGGAAAGTGCTGCCGGCTGCGGCCAGTTCCTCGCTTTCCGCACCCCCGCTGCCGAAAATGAAAGGGTCGCCGCCCTTCAGGCGCAGCACGCGTTTACCCTGTTGCGCCAGCTTGACCATCATCTCGTTAAGCTCGGACTGCGGTACCGTGTGAACGTCGCTCTGTTTGCCGACGTAGATGCGTTGCGCCTCCTTCCTGGCAAGTTCCACTATGGCCGGTGAAACCAGCCGGTCGTACAGCACCACGTCGGCCTGCTGCATCAGGCGCAGGGCGCGGAATGTCAGCAGGTCGGGGTCTCCGGGACCGCCGCCGACCAGGTAGACTTCCCCGGTCTTGAGGTCCATGGGCGCGGTATTCTCGAGTTCGCGCTCAAGGGCCTGGATGGCCGCCTGTTCCCGCCCGGCGAACAACATCTCGACGACAGGTCCCTGCAGGACATTTTCCCAGAACCGGCGGCGCTGCCGGAATTCCGGGAAGCGCTGTTTTACCCGGCCGCGGAACTCGCGCACCACCGTTGCCAGCCGCCCGTAGGTCGCCGGGATCAGTGTTTCCAGCTTCGCCCGCAGCAACCTGGCCAGGACCGGTGAGGCGCCGCCCGTGGACACGGCGATTTGCACCGGATCCCGGTCAACCACGGAGGGCATGATGAAACTGCACAGGGCGGGGTTATCGACCACGTTGACCGGGACGTTCCCGGCTTTGGATGCGGCGGCGACCCGGCTGTTCACCTGCTGGTCGGCGGTCGCGGCAATCACCAGCGCACAGCCGGAAACATCTTTGTCCCGGAATTCTCTTGCCTCATGGCTCACCCTGCCCTGTTGTTCCAGGGTCTGGATATCAGGCCCTGCCCGGGGCGCGACGACCACGACATCGGCGTTCGACCTGAGCAGTTGCTGCACCTTTCTCGCAGCCACTTCACCACCGCCCACCACCAGGCACCGGCGCTTGTTCAGATCCAGAAAAACCGGGAAATGCCGCATCGGCGTACTCTACCATAATTCCCCCCATATTCCCTTACTACAGGACACCCATGTAAATTTGATGGGTGTCCTGTAATTTTCTTATGGGTGTCCTCATTCCATATCTTGGGTGTCCTGCAATTTATGGGTGTCCTGATTTCATATCTCCTATACAATTTATGGGTGTCCTCATTTCACCAGTTTCATTTCAACATGCGTGAATTACATGACTTTCCAGGAGGACTCTTGCTGGAGCCGCACAAGGAGATTACGGACCAGAAGATGTCCATCCTGCATCCCTTGCCGGAGCGCATGTTCCTGCCTTTGCAGCAACATATCGGCCAGCCGGCAGTACCGGCAGTTAAAATTGGCGACAAGGTGCTCAAAGGCCAGATCATTGCCCGGCCCGACGGTTACGTGAGCGTCCCCGTTCATGCCAGCACCTCCGGGACGATTACGGATATCGGCGATTACCCCGTACCCAATCCGACAATAAGCAAGGCGCCGTGTATCGTGCTGGAACCGGACGGCAATGACGCCTGGTTCGATATCGAACCCACCGAGGAATATGATCGCGCCGAACCGGCGAAATTACAGGAGCTGATCCGGGATTGCGGCATAGCCGGCCTGGGCGGCGCAGGTTTTCCGGCCCATGTCAAATTGATGGAAGGAGTAGAGAACGCGGTCGATACCTTGATCATCAACGGCGTCGAATGCGAACCGCATATCACCTGCGACGACCGATTGATCCAGGAAAAGGCTTCCTACATCATCTCCGGGGCCCGCATGATACGCCACGCCGTGCAGGCCAGGCACTGCGTCATCGCGGTAGAGGACGACATGGAACTCGCCTATAACGCCCTGGCCGGACTGGTCGACGACGACCTGGAACTGGTCAGGGTGCCTACCCGTTACCCCGCGGGAGGAGAGAAACAACTCATCAGGACACTGACCGGCAAGGACGTCCCCAGCGGGGGATTACCGATTCACATCGGCATAGTCATCCACAATGTGGCCACGGCCGCCGCGGTGTACCGCGCCGTGACGCGCGGGGAACCCATCGTCTCGCGTTACATCACGGTGACGGGGAAGGTGGATAACCCCGTCAACCTGCAGGTGCTTATCGGCACTCCGGTCGAGGACTGCCTCGCTACCTGCGGCTACCGGCACAGTGAGGAAAACAAGGTGATCATCGGCGGCCCCATGATGGGCCTGCGCGTCACCAGCCCCAACATGCCCGTGATCAAGACCACCAACTGTATCATCATCGAGGAGAACGCCCCGTCCCACCCGGAGATGCCCTGTATCCGTTGCGGCGATTGCGCGGACGTGTGTCCGGAACTACTGCTGCCCCAGCAACTGTACTGGTTTGCCAAAACCGGGGATACCGACCGGCTCCGGGAATATCGCCTGTTCGATTGTATAGAGTGCGGCTGTTGCGCCTACGTCTGCCCCAGCCGGATCCCGCTTGTGCACTATTACCGCCAGGCCAAGTCGCAGGTTGTCCTTGAAGAGGAGCAGAGCCGGGAGGCGGACCGGGCCAGGCAGCGTTTCAACCGGAAAAATGATCGATTGAGGATCGAGGCGAACAGTAGGGATAAAGCCAGGGCGCACGGCGAGGAGGACCCGGGACAGGACACCAGGGCTGAGAAAAAAGCCTACGTGGAGGAAGCGCTGGCCCGGACCCGGGCAAAGCGCCGGCAGCGGTCTCCCGGG
>VYCZ01000346.1 GCA_009843675.1 Gammaproteobacteria bacterium
TCATTGTCCGGCTCCGAATAGGTATAGAGTTCCTCATGGCGCCGATGAAAATTTTCCCGGAGCCGGGCCAGTTTGTCCGTATCCATGGTTCCCGGAGGAACCTGTACGTCACAGTAATGAATCTGGTCGATGTACTTCATTTCCGCGCTGCGTTCGACCCGCGCATAGTCGCCGGCGCTGACTCCCAGCGCTGATCTTCCTTCCTCCTCCATCTGGTCAAACAGGTTGTTGGCTGTATCAATAGACAGGTCACCCAGGCGCACAGGGCAGGCGCGGATAGCATCATAGCGCAGGTTGGCAGTGGCCTCGCCGATGGCGCAAAGCGCGCCCGCTGTTGATGGAATCAACACCTTTTGAATGCCGAGCTCTTTAGCCAGCATGGCGGCAAAAGCTGGCCCCGCGCCGCCGCCGGCAACCAGCAGGTAATCCCTGGGGTCGTAGCCCCGTTCGATGGAGGCGATACGGATCCCGTCCACCATGTTTTTTGCGGTGACCTCGATGATGCCGTGCGCGGCGCGGTATACGTCGATTCCGGCGGGATCGGCAATGTTATCCTGGATAACCTGCCGGGCGAGATTTTTATCGATTTTCATCCTGCCGCCCAGCAGCGCGGTATCCGGGAAATAACCGGCTGTCACCAGGGCGTCGGTCACCGTCGGCCTGGTGCCGCCGCGCATATAACAGGCCGGCCCCGGAGCAGCCTCGGCGCTGTCCGGGCCGACCTGCAGAATCTTCAGTTCATCCAGACGGGCAATGCTGCCGCCACCGGCGCCGATGCTGGTGACGTTGACCATTGGCAAACCCACCCGGATACGGGCGATGTCGGCCTGGTCGATGACGTCCGGCAGGCCGTTCCGGACCAGGCTGACGTCGAAACTTGTGCCGCCCATATCAATGGAAATAACGTTCTCAAAGCCCAGTTGACGCCCGTACCAGAGCGCCGCGACGGGACCTGCTGCCGGTCCTGAATTGAGCACAGCAACCGGCCGCTGCCTGACCACCTCGGGCGTTGCAACGCCGCCGTTGGATTGCATGATATACAGTCTGCCGCTGAAACCCTGTTCGGCCAACGCGCTTTCAATAGTTGACAGGTAACGATCCAGCACCGGTCCCACATAAGCGTTCGCGGCCGTGGTGCTGGTACGGGTGTACTCACCGATCCTCGGCAGGACGTCCACTGACGCGGTGACATAACAACCCGGCAGGCGGCTTCTTGCCTTTTCCAGAATTTTCCGTTCGTGGACGTCATTGGCGACGGACCACACGCAGGAAATGGCGAGGGCTTCCACTTCCGCCTGCGCCAGCTTGTCCAGTTGCTCATCCAGTTGGACCTCATCCAGAAGGATGTGCACCTTGCCGCCGGCGATGATGCGCTCCCTGACTCCCAGGCGACGGTGCGCGGGCACGATCATTTCAGCCGGCGGATAACGGAAATCCCAGCGATGGCCGTCTTCCTTGTGCCCCAGCCTGAGTTCCAGGGAGTCTTCGTGGCCAGCGGTCACCAGCAGGCCGGTCCTGGCGCCGTTGCGCTGTATCAGTGTATTCAACGCAACGGTGCTGCCGTGTACCAGTACCGTACAGCGTCTGATGAAGTCAGGGAACTCCAGGCCGGCTTTACGAGCCAGCCCAGCCAATCCATCCAGCAACACGGAGACCGGATTGTCCCGGTCGGAAGGGGTTTTAAAAACCAGTAACGAGTGATCCTCTGCCAGGGCAACAAAATCCGTAAAGGTGCCGCCGGCATCGATGCCGATACGATAATTCACCGGTCCTTTGCCCTTCTTAACGCTGTCGTGCCGACAACATCAATTTCCAGTGTTTCGGGATGCAGTTTTACCCCGTATTCCAGTTCCGCGCCTTTCAATGAAACTTTCCTGTTCAGGACGTCATCCTGTACTTCCTCGGGCGGACGGGAAAACGGATCACCGGCAGCACCGCCACCGGAAGTCTGGCTGCGATAACGTTCTCCCGATCCGATCGTCAACACCTGATTGTGGTCTACCTCGTGCAGGATTTCACCATTACGGAGATGCCACCCCCGGGCAACCTTGGTGTCGAACATCTGCGGATGGTTCCGGGCCTCACCCGTGGAGGGCGGCGGTTGATGGGCGCCTTCTCCCCAGGCAATGACCGTCATCTCGTGATCGATGGGTTCAATCTCTGTTACAAGACCACAACCCCCGCGCCATTCCCCAGGCATTGCTGAATCCATAGCCAACTCAAGCCGGGTAACGATAATCGGCGCCAGCAGTTCAACCAGTTCGGTATCACCGATCTGCGCGCCGCCGAGACCGGCCTGGGCGCCGATAGCGTGCCAGCCATCGGCCAGGTTGTTGACGGCGCCAGCACCGCCGATCAGCGATGAAATCAACAGGTCCAGGTAAGGTTCGCCATTGTCCGGCCGTTTCCCGGCAATGTTGAAGGCCCATGTATGGTTCCAGCCGGCGACGGCATGTGTCGGATCAATCCGGTTCAGACCGGTACGGACCAGGTCGCAGATGGTTTCCTGGGGGCCGCCGGTACAGTTCACATGCGGGGCCGGTTCTTCAGCGTTGAGGATTGTGCCCTTTGGACCGAAGTCCACCTTGACCGGGCGGTATAATCCTTCGTTGAAGGGTGGTTGAACCTGCGCCCACATCAACAGCCCGGCATAGACCCCGGACAAGGTGTTGGAGCGGTACGAATTGGTAAAAAAATCCAGTTGCGGTGGTGATGAAAGCCTGATTCCCAGTTCGTCTTCCAGTACCTTGATCTCAGCCTCCAGGGTCTGGTGGCCGCGGCCATGGCCGGTGTCCTCCGCCACAACACTGGAATGATACACGCCATCAGGCAAGGTGCGTATCCTGGCGCGCATATGCACCTCCGCCGCATCCAGCAACTGTTCCACGCAATCCTTGATCACTGCCTTGCCGTAACGCTCCAGCAAGGCTGTCAGGCGTTGCTCACCCAGCGTAATGGCGCCCAGTTGCGCGTTCATATCACCGCTCTGGAACTTGCGCGACCGGAAGTTGGTCAGGATCATGTTCAGGACGTCATGGCGCATCTCCCCCCGGTCAACCAGCCGTATCGGCGGGACCCGCAGTCCCTCCGCAAAGATCTCTTTTGCATCCGGGTTATAACTGCCGGGGACCGGACCGCCGACGTCTACCATGTGGCCTTTGCTCACCACCCAGAACACCAGTTCGTCCTCGAAGAACAACGGTTTGTACATACACATGTCCGGCAGGTGGCTGCCGTCATAGGTAGGGTCATTGTGCAGGTAGATATCCCCGGGGTTGATTTCACCGGCGAAAAAGCGGGCAACCGCCCTGGTAGCCAGCACCATGGAACCCAGGTGTGTCGGAATGTCCTCGCCCTGTATGATCATCCTTGCGTCCCAGTCGAACAGGGCATTGGAATAGTCACGGGCAATAGCATAGACGCTGGAGCGCCCTGTCTTTTCCATGGTGGTGGTCATGGCCCGTTGAGTCGCCTGCAGCGCGCCCTGGACAACGGAGAGGGTAATAGGATCGATCCCGGCCGGCATGTTCAGTTTTTGGCTTGCAGCAAGCCGGCATCGACCATGTCAGTCAGGCACTTGCGGTAGGCGTCCACGGCGCGCGCTACATCAGCCTCGTCGTGGACCGTTGACAACCAGCCCTTGGACGAAGATATCAGCACTCGTTCACGCGCCAGCCGCAATAACAGGTCGCGGCTCAAGTCCATGCGGCTGCTCATGATCTGCCGGTGATTGACAATGGGCTGATCGGTGAAGAAAACATTATATACAGGTCCGATACCGACAACCTGGGCTGGTATCCCGACGTCATCAACCACGTCCCTGAGTCCTGACCGGATCGACGTCCCCACCTGGTTCAACCGGTCAAACATGCCGGGCTTTGCCAGTTCCCGCAGGGTGGCGGCGCCGGCCGCGGCGGCCATGGGGTTGGCGTAGAACGTGCCGCTGAACAGGACGTAATCCGGATTCGCCCGGTTGGCGAACACGGACAGGTTAAGCACGTCCTCACGCCCGCATACCGCGGCTGTGGGATAACCACCGCCGATAATCTTGCCGTAGCAGGCCAGGTCGGGGACCACGCTGAACGCCTCCTGGGCGCCGCCCCAGGCCAGCCGGAATCCGGTGATCATTTCATCAAAGATAAGCAGGCTGCCGTATTTGTCCGCGAGTTCCCGTAAACCCTGGAGGAACCCGTCCCGGGGCGGCACTACCCCCAGTATCGGTTCCAGGATGATGGCTGCAACGCTGTCGCCGTGTTGTCGCATGAGGTCCGCCGCCATGTCCAGGTCATTGAAGTCGCTGAGCATCACGGTCCGGCTTGAACCCTCCGGTATACCTGCGCTGTTGACCGGCGCGTCAAGGGGGTCATAATCCCCGGCCAGGAAGCCCACCAGGGAATAATCGTGGCAACCGTGGTAGGCGCCCGCGCACTTGACGATCTTTTCCCGTCCGGTAAAGGCCCGGGCAAGTCGCATGGCATAATAGGTGGCTTCGGCCCCGGTGGTGACGAAACGCAATTTACCGGCACAGGGCGAAGCGCTGACGATCAATTCGGCCAGTTCCGCAATGGAGGGAGTAGGCTGGTAACAGGTGGAACACTGTTCAAGCTGGGCTTTGGCCGCCGCCATGACCGCGGGGTGGCAATGTCCCAGGATCAATGGGCCCGAGCCCATCAGCAGGTCCAGGTATTCGTTGCCGTCCTCATCGTACAGCTTGCTGCCGCTGCCTTTTGCAGCAAGAAAGCGCAGTTCGGGTGGGTAGGACAGCAGCGTACCCAACTCGCCGCCGGGCAGTGAATCATCCAGGGAATTCAGTAAGTCCGACACAATTTATCTCTATTCCATTCACTCTCAGGGTAACATAACACCCGGATAGAACAAGGGAGGAAAATATGAAAGCCGATTTTAACCATGCAAAAGTCAACTTCGGCGACGGCTTGCTGGAGATCACCTTTCACTCAGGAGGCGCTCCGTTGCTGTGGACCGGCGCCGTGCATGATGAACTGGCGGAACTGTTCGGTGAGATCTCCCGTAACCCTGACGTGCGCGTGGTAATCATGACCGGAACGGGCGATACATTTTCCGGCCCTCCTGCGGAAGATTTCAAATTCCCTGTACTCAACCCGGAGCAATGGGAAGGCATTCGCTGGCATGGCGAACAACTGGTAATGAATCTGCTGAATATCCAGGCGCCGGTGATTGCCTGCATCAACGGTCCGGCCCTGAGGCACCCGGAAATCCCCTTGTTTGCCGATATTGTACTGGCTGTTGAAGACAGCAGCGTACAGGACGCGGGACATTTCCTGGTCAATGCCGTCCCTGGTGACGGGATGCACATCGTCTTTCCCGCGTTGCTGGGCATGAACCGCGCCCGTTATTTCCTGATGACGGGACAGACCCTGAACGCGCAGGAGTGCAAGGACCTTGGCCTGGTGAATGAAATCCTGTCCCGCGATAAGCTGTTGCCGAGGGCCCGTGAACTGGCAGCGGAACTATTGACAAAAAACCCCTTGATGCTGCGTTACACGCGCAACCTGCTGGTACATCCGATCAAGTCCGCGGTGCATGAACTGCTGGGTTACGGCCTGGCGCTGGAGGGCCTGGCGGTTGTCGACCAGGGGCAGAAAATATAGATGGGGTCAGAGTAAAATCGTCGTTATCGTGGTCGATGGCAGTGTCCGGGGTGATTTTACTCTGACCCCTGCATTGCGGCGCTACCAGCTGTACCCGGCCCGCACGTACCAGGACCCACCCTAGTAGTTGGCAGCGGCGCGACGCGCATAAGGCATTACCAGGCACCAGCGGATCGCGCACGCTTG
>VYCZ01000008.1 GCA_009843675.1 Gammaproteobacteria bacterium
CGGTTATGCTGCAATGATCGACAGCTACGATCTTGCCGTACCTCTTCCTGTTACCCTGAGCGCAATCGGCGCGCGCCACCGCGTGCTGGAGAAAGATGGCTGGCGTATCTTCACCCCCCGTCATGAACCGCAGCCTGACTTTGAAGGCCACTTGGTCTTCGCCCTGAAATACGAGGGGCTTGACATTGCCGTCCTGAAACGGCTTTTCCTGGCAGTCGGCCCGGCGCCGGTTGAGGCTATGGTCAAGGCAAGCCCAACCGGAAGTTACGCCAGACGTTTATGGTTTCTGTATGAATGGCTGTTGTCGGAAAAGCTGCCACTGCCCGATGCCGACAGGGGCAATTATGCACCGGTCATTGACCCGCAACTGCAATGGGCGACCGAAGGCACAACCGTATCCCGACAGCGCGTTCGGAATAATTTACCGGGGACACCACAATTCTGTCCCCTGGTCTTCAAAACAGAGGCGTTGCGTGAATTTGTCGATATGGACTTCAAGAACCGCGCACAGGATGCGGTAGCTGCTATACCCAAGGACATCCTGGCGCGAACAGCGGCTTTCCTGCTGCTGAAAGACTCCAGGGCCAGCTATGTCATCGAAGGAGAAAACCCACCCCAGGACCGCATCCAACGGTGGGGACGCGCCATTGGCGAGGCCGGTCGTCGCCCTCTTGACCTTGAAGAGTTGCTGCGTTTGCAGCATATCGTGATTGGCGATAACCGCTTCATGAACATGGGTCTGAGAAACGAAGGGGGTTTTGTTGGCTCACACGACCGAGCCACGCGTATGCCGCTGCCGGACCACGTCAGCGCGAGGCATGACAACCTTGATGCGCTGGTCAACGGCCTTATCCGCTTTGACCGGGAAGCCGCAGGAAGTATCGATCCGGTAGTCGCTGCGGCAGTTCTTGCCTTCGGGTTTGTCTATATCCATCCTTTTGAAGACGGGAACGGACGTATTCATCGCTACCTGATCCACCACGTGCTGTCTCAACGTGGGTTCAATCCACCCGGTGTTGTCTTTCCGGTCTCATCCGCCATCCTTGATGAAATCGACCGCTACCGCACTGTTCTGGAAAGTTATTCCGAGCGACTTTTGCCGCTAATCAAGTGGCAGCCAACGTCCTCAGGCAACGTGGAGGTATTGAATGATACGGCAGATTTCTATCGTTATTTCGATGCAACCCCTCATGCAGAATTCCTGTATGAATGCGTCAAACGGACAATAGAGGAAGACCTGCCCCAGGAAGCCGACTACCTAATACGATTCGACGCCGCACAAGCAGCCGTGATGAACCGGGTCGAAATGCCGGATCGCCTGGCGCAGACTTTAATATTGTTTGTTCGTCAAAATAAGGGGACGCTGGCAAAAAAGCGCAGGGAGAAGGAGTTCAAAGCCCTGACGGATGATGAGGTTATGGACCTGGAGGCGATCATCAACGATGCCTTTGATGGTTTCGCGTGATGATGTTTGACGCTATGTTGCTCTTTCACTCAAGCAACGTCCGAGGTAATTCCGATTGCCGGATAATGGACATCAGTGGTCCGGTACAGGTACCGTCACCGTACCGCCGTCTGTTGTGATTTTTTGCATGACCACGTGGCTGCTTCGTCTCCTGACCTCAACGAAACCCTGGCTGGCGAGTATCCGGCAAACTGCTTTCCCTGACAGGACTTTCAGTTTAACCAACTGCAACCTCAACGTGTGTTACATAAACTTCATCGTGCAGCCGATTCCGGATTTCCTCCGTTGAGGCGGTCTCGAAAAAGAGTTCGAGAGCTTCCTTGAGATTGCTACGCGCCTCATCCACCGTATCCCCCTGGCTGGCAACGTCCACCTCGGGACAGAGTGCAACATAACCGTTGTCTTCACGTTCGATAATCGCTGTCAGTTGTCTGGTCATTTCGTTCTCCTGTATGCAACCTCACAATTATACCCGCTTAATGCCTTCCTGAATGTTGAAAATACCGTCATACACAAACAGCTGACTCATTCAAAAAAGATCAGCATGTGTCCCTTCTTAACGTGTGCGTTGCATGCCCTGACCCCTGACTATGCATATTGATTGAGGTAACAGGTGATGAATAAATCCCTTCTGGAAGTCGTGCACGAGAGTGCTAAAGACTTGTACGCTGCGGGATTAATGGACGAAGAGACGTTGCGTAAGTTTGACACCTTGTGCCTGCCGTCGCTGAAAGGTTAAGACGACGACCAGATTAAGATTCCAGAATTCATCTGACTTTTTTAATCCGCGAATATTGAACGATAGCCGTTCAATTTGCAAGGATAAACTCGGGGATCAAAGCATGCGTGGGGGCCGGACCAGCACTTAGATCGATGTTTTTCGTTGCAAAATAGAGAACAATATCAATGCCTGCATTACCAGATCGTTAGCCAACCCGGTCGCATGAGAACTTCCCCAACCAGACAGGTTTCATTCCTCCGGCTCTATTGCCATCACATGCGAGTTAGATTATGAGTGACAATATATAGACGATTAGATAGAATATCGAGCAATGATTGATAATATAATATCAAAATATAAGCTGCCCAGTGAAATCCAGCGTTCACTGTCATCGTCGTTCAGGACAACGAGGAAAGCCAGAAAGCATAGCCGCAGGGAAGCAAGCATCAGGAGTGGTGTGCCGGAGTCAACCATCCGGCGCTTTGAGGATAGCGGCGAGATTTCATTGAGGCAACTGCTGATGTTGTGTGATGTCTACGGCAATCCCGGGGCTGCCGGCGCGCTGTTTCCGAAGCCCGAGCCGCAAAGCATGGATGAACTGATTGCGATGAGTAACAAGCAATGAAACTGCTGAACGTCCTCTATCATGGTTTTGGAGGAGACCAGCCGGTCAGGATGGGTCGCCTGGCCTGGCAGGACCAGATCGCCTGGTTTGAGTTTTCTGCAGAATTTCTGCAACACAATTTCAATCCGTCTCCTTTTTCCCTCGACCTTGCAACAACCTTGCAGAAGGCGCCGCAGGAACCTTTCGGGGGATTGCACGGACTGTTCAACGATTCCCTGCCGGATGGCTGGGGGCTTTATCTCATGGATAAGGCGTTCAGGCAGACCGGACGGGACCCCGCCACGGTTACCCCTCTTGACAGGCTGGCCTTTGTCGGCAGGCGGGCAATGGGGGCAATATCGTATCAACCGGATGAGATGGAAAACGCAGAACGACCCACAGCCGGGGAACTGGATATTGATACGGTCGGAAACGAGGCGACTCGCCTGTACCAGGGTGAACTCCAGGAAGTGCTCGAGCACCATGCAGTCAACGGCACGCCATCCGCCGGCGCCAGGCCGAAAATTCTCGTTGGTTTGAGTGGTGATAAAGCGATTGAGGGCGCTGACGACCTCCCGTCAGGCTATTCCCATTGGCTGATCAAGTTTCCGACCGGCCATACACCCGATAAAAGGTCGGAAGGAACCATTGAACATATTTACGCGCTCATGGCCCGCGATGCTGGCATCAATATGGCTGAAACAAGGCTTTCACGGACACGGGACGGCAATGCTTATTTCATGACGCGCCGATTTGACAGAACCACCGGCAACCGTCGCCGTCATGTGCGCAGCGTGGCCGGACTGTTGAACGCGGATTTCAGGACCGCTGACTTCGAATATAGGGAACTCATCAAACTTTGCGGGATGCTCACACATTCTCATTCGGAGAAGGTGGAACTGTTCCGGCGCATGGTCTTTAATGTCGCCACCGGCAACCGGGACGACCATACAAAGAATTTCGCTTTCATTTTGTCGGACAAAACCGAGTGGCGTAATACGCCAGCGTATGACGTCACCTGGAACCAGGGAATAGTGGGCGAGCATTCCATGAGTGTTAATGGAAAGGGCAAGGATATCCGCCTTGAAGATATTCTTGCAATCGCCGGGAGCGCGTCCATTTCCAGACAGGACGCGGGCAGTGTGATTGAGGCTGTGATGGAATCGGCTTCCGGCTGGAACAACTTGGCGCTGAACCATGATGTACCGTCTGAGCAGCGCCAGGACATATACCAGTACATATCCAGTCAGCAACGCGCACTTTCAGCCGCGACTGTTTCTACTTCGCCGACAGAAAAAGAGATACCACTCGTAAGTCGTTAAGGAGACCCTGCGCCTTCCTTCAGGGCCCGTTGGCTCCATTCTATCCAGGAGCCGTCGTACAGGTGCAATCTTTCGATGGGGAAGCCCATCAGGTAGAGCGCGAATAACGGCGTGGCGGCGCGTACGCCGGAGTGGCAATAGAAGATGTGACCGTGTCCGCGTTCAAAACCCGCCTGCATCAACAGCTCGCTGATCTCGGCGGCGGTCCGGAACTCGGACGGACGGCCTTCGGATGCCTTGCGGAAATCCTTCCAGCCGATATATTGAGCCCAGCCGATGCGCCCTGCCGGCAGGCCGCCGATGCTTGTCGAACCGTCCCATTCCGCTACCGAGCGCGCGTCCCAGACATGGGTTCCCGCGTCCGAGCGGACCTGGTAAACGTCAGCCATATCTGCCGTCCAGCCGGTGAGGGCAGGTACAGCGAGGAAATTCCCGGTTTCCCCGGCTGAACGTCCGGGGCCGCGTTCAACGTTATACCCTGCATCTTTCCAGGCATCCAGGCCGCCGTCCAGCACCCGGACATCGGGTTTTCCGTAGAGGCGGAAAAGCCACCAGAGGCGTGCGGCGTCGTAGGCTTCATCATAGACCACGACGGTGGAATCATTGTCGATACCGAGCCCGCGCGCAAACTCCTGGAAGCGCTCGCGATCCACCGCCATGCCGGCCTTGCCGGTGTAGGCCTTGCGCGGGGCATGGAGGGCGCCGGGAATATGCTCGACCAGCCAGGAAACTTGTTTTACCGCAGCCAGCACTACCGGTTTCGGACCGGGTCCATCCAGCATCGATTTAACCTCTACCGCGGTAACCAGGGCATGCGCGCGCGGGAAGCCCTTGTATTGCTCGGCGTGCAATGGGCCGCACAGGAGCAGGAGAACGAGAGGCAAGAGAATGGCGCGGCACATGGTTAAATTATATCTTATTCAAGCCAGTCCCTGGGCGTGAGAAAGTCATCGGCCAGGCGGGCTTCATCCGAGCCCGGTTCCTCCTTGCGGTTGTATTGCCATTGCACGCGGGGCGGCAGCGACATCAGGATCGATTCGACCCGCCCGTTGGATTGCAGGCCGAATAATGTGCCGCGATCGTAAACCAGGTTGAATTCCACGTAACGCCCGCGCCGGTATAGCTGAAAATCTTTCTGCCGATCCGAATACGCTGTGTCCTTCCGGCGTTCGACGATGGGCCGGTAAGCAGGCATGTAATGGTCGCCCACGCTACGCATGAATTCAAAACACCTGGCAAATCCCCATTCGTTCAGGTCGTCAAAAAACAGCCCGCCCACGCCCCGCGCTTCGCCGCGATGGCGAATGAAGAAGTAATCATCACACCACTGCCTGAATTTCGGATAAACGTCCTCCCCAAACTCCACACAGGCGGTATGGGCAACACTGTGCCAGTGCCGGGCGTCCTCCTCAAACCCGTAACAGGGAGTCAGGTCGAATCCGCCGCCGAACCACCACACTGGTTCCGCGCCGGGTTTCTCCGCGACGAAGAACCGAACGTTCATGTGGGAGGTGGGCACAAAGGGATTTTCCGGATGGATCACTGCCGAGACCCCGATCGCCTGGAAACTGCGACCCGCCACCTCCGGCCTGCTGATACTGGCGCTTGGCGGCAACCGGTCTCCATGGACATGGGAAAAATTCACCCCCGCTTTCTCGAATACGGCGCCGCGCTCCAGCACCCGGCTGATGCCGCCCCCGCCC
>VYCZ01000191.1:0-4921 GCA_009843675.1 Gammaproteobacteria bacterium
TTACCAGCCGGGTTCAGGAAGATCGAGAGCTTGATACCAGCCGCCAACCGTTTGGAGATACTCGATGTTTCACGCCGTATAATTGCGAAAGTCCGAATATTGCTGATCCTGCTGCCGGCGCTTATTTTCCACGGGTGTGGACAGAAGGGCGACTTGTACTTGCCTGATGATGAGTCTGCCGGGGCGGCCGCGCAGTACGTTTATGGATTATTTCTCGTATAAAAACGGTTCGTTGTACACGGAGGGGGTTTCCCTGAGCGCGCTCGCCGGGCGCCATGGCACGCCGGCCTACGTGTATTCGCGGGCGGCAATCGAATCCCGCTGGCGCGCGTATGCGCAGGCGTTCTCCGGCAGAGACGCCCTGGTCTGTTACTCGGTCAAGGCGAACGGCAACCTGGCCGTCCTGAATCTCCTGGCCGGGCTGGGTTCGGGTTTCGACATCGTATCCGGGGGAGAACTGGAACGGGTGCTGGCCGCCGGGGGCGAACCGGACAAGGTGGTATTTTCCGGTGTCGGCAAGCGCGTTGATGAAATCGGGCGCGCCCTGGAAGTCGGGATAAAGTGTTTCAACGTGGAGTCGGAACCGGAACTGCTGCGCCTTAACGAGATTGCCGGCCGGATGCCGGTAACTGCTCCAGTCTCGATCCGCGTAAACCCGGATATCGACCCGGACACCCACCCTTATATCGCCACGGGTCTGAGGGAAAACAAGTTCGGTGTCGATTACGAGCAGGCTTTGGGTATATACCAACTGGCTGATAGCCTGGACAATATTGAGGTCACCGGGATTGATTGCCACATCGGCTCACAAATTACTTCGGTCGAGCCTTTTATCGACGCAGTGAATAAACTGCTCGCGCTATTGGGCGATCTGGAAAAAACCGGAATCACCATCAGGCACATTGATATCGGTGGCGGTCTGGGCATCAGCTACGCTGATGGAACAGCGCCAGATATAGCGGGCTTTGCCAGGGCTGTTTCCGGCCTTGTCCCCGAACGTTACGGGATTATCCTGGAACCCGGTCGCTCAATAGTCGGTGACGCCGGTTTATTGCTCACCAGGGTCGAATACCTGAAGGCAAATATGGAGAAACATTTTGCCGTTGTTGACGCCTCAATGAATGATCTGTTACGTCCGTCTTTATACCGTGCCTGGCATGACATCATCCCTGTCGCGGAACGCAGCGATGGAACGGAAACTGAATATGACATAGTCGGACCGGTATGCGAGACCGGCGATTTCCTGGGTTTGCAACGCCGGCTCTCCCTGTGTCCGGATGACCTGCTGGCAGTCCTGTCGGCCGGGGCCTACGGTTTTAGTATGAGTTCCAATTACAACAGCAGGCCAAGATCGGTGGAACTGCTGGTAGACGGGGAGGATGCGCACGTCATACGGGAACGTGAGACGGTGGAACAGTTGATGGCCGGAGAACGGATTCCAGGGGACTAGTCCCTATCCTGTGAAAATGCACAAAATTGGTGCATAATTTATAGTTCATGTATTATCCTGGTGCGCATTCCCGGTAAAAAATGGGGCAGTGTACAGCTAACCTGTTGAAAGACGAAAATATTTTTCGAGTTCCCAGGATGGCATAAATAGTGCAGTATATTGTTGTTTGATACCGGTTGACGCGATCAACAGTGAGGGGAAGCCGGTAACATCTTTCAGTCAAATGTAAATATGTGCGAGGAGAGAAGCAATGTCCAAAGAGAAGGTATATGGATTAATCGAAGAGAATGAAGTGCGTTTTGTCGACCTGCGGTTCTGTGATACGCGGGGCAAGGAACAGCATGTATCCGTGCCGGTTAATACCATCACCGACGAGTTTTTCGAAAACGGCAAGATGTTTGATGGTTCGTCCATTTCCGGCTGGAAGGGGATCGATGAATCCGACATGTTGTTGATGCCCGATACGGAAACGGCAGTGATCGACCCGTTCTATGATGAATCGACGCTCAACCTGCGTTGTGACGTACTGGAACCGACCACCATGCAGGGCTATGAACGCTGCCCGCGTTCCCTGGCAAAACGCGCCGAGGCCTACCTGCAATCGACCGGCATCGCCGATGTTGCCTATTTCGGTCCGGAACCCGAGTTTTTCATTTTTGATGAAGCCCGCTGGGGCGACAGCCTGAACAGCGCGTTTTACGAGATAGATTCAGATGAAGGTCACTGGAACAGCGATAAATTGATGGATAGCCCCAACCAGGGTCACCGCCCGGGCGTCAAGGGCGGCTATTTTCCGGTGCCGCCTGTGGATTCCCTGCAGAATGTGCGTACCGCCATTTGTATGGCGTTGCAGGATATGGGGCAGACGGTTGAGGTGCACCACCATGAGGTCGCAACCGGCGGCCAGGCGGAAATCGGCACCAAATTCAAATCACTGGTAACCAAGGCGGACGAACTGCTCACCCTGAAATACTGCGCGATGAATGTCGCCCAGGGCTACGGCAAGACGGTGACCTTCATGCCGAAACCCCTGGTCGGCGATAACGGCAACGGCATGCACGTCCACCAGTCCCTCGGCAAGGACGGCCAGAACCTTTTCAGTGGCGACAAGTACGGCGGCCTGTCCGATCTGGCGTTGCATTACATTGCGGGTATCTTCAAGCATGCCAGGGCGCTGAATGCGTTCACCAACTCCGGTACCAACAGCTACAAACGCCTGGTGCCGGGATTCGAAGCCCCGGTACTGCTTGCCTACTCTGCGCGTAACCGGTCTGCATCATGCCGGATTCCATGGGTTGCCAACCCCCAGGCCAGGCGCGTTGAGATCAGGTTCCCGGATTCCTGCGGCAACCCGTACTTCATGTTTGCCGGAATGATGATGGCGGGACTGGACGGGATACAGAACAGGCTGGACCCGGGCGATCCCCTGGAAAAAGACCTGTACGACCTGACAATCGAGGAAGAGAAAGAGATTCCCACCGTATGCTCATCGCTGGACCAGGCCCTTGAGGCCCTGGACCAGGATCGGGACTTCCTGACGGCCGGTGGAGTTTTTTCGGACGACCTGATTGATGGATATATCGAGTTGAAGATGAACGAGGTAACCCGTTTCCGGATGACTACACATCCGGTCGAACTTGATATGTACTACAGTCTGTAACAGGCGATCAGCCCCGGCCGGAACGACCTTATCGGGCCCGGCCGGGGCAATCCCGACTATGAGTACGTACGGGCTGCTGGACAATCTCTACACGGCCGTGCTGGTATTCGATGATCAACTCCGGCTCTCGGATATCAATAATGCGGGGGAGACGCTGTTTTTTATCAGCCGTGCAAAGATGTGCGGTCACGGCGCACATGAAATTCTGGTCGCATCGGACAAGCTGCTGGAAAATATAGAACGTACACTTGCGACCAGAGAGCCGCGCATGGAATGGGGCATTGACCTGGACTTTCCCGATGCAAAGACCGTCTGCGTGGATTGTATCGTGACCCCTGTGGTCGAAGGCGAGACATGTAAGGAAGTGGTTCTTGAACTCATCAATGCCGACTCCCGCGTACGCGCGTTGCGGGAGAATAACCTCTCTTACATGCACGATGCCGCGCGCAAATCGCTAAGCGGCATAGCCCACGAAATTAAAAATCCACTCGGTGGGCTGCGCGGCGCGGCGCAACTCCTGGAGCGGGAGTTGAATGGTTCAAGCCTGGTGGAATACACAAGCATAATCATTGATGAGGCAGACCGGTTGCACAACCTGATTGACCGCATGTTGGCCCCGGTGAAAAGAAACCGCCCGCGGCGGGTGAACATCCACAGTGTGCTGGAACATACCTGCCGCATTGTGGAGGCGGAGGCGGTAGCTGATATCAAAATCAGGCGTGATTATGATCCCAGCCTGCCGGCGCTTCGGGCTGACCGTGAGCAGTTGATCCAGGCGCTGTTGAATATCTGCAGGAATGCCCTGCAGGCGGTTGATGAAACCGGAGAAGTCCTGCTCCGTACCCGGATAAAACGCCGTTGTACGATTCGAAACCGGAATTACAAGCTGGCCGTCCAGATTGACGTGATCGATAACGGTCCCGGCGTTCCCCCGGAGATCGAGGAGCATATATTTTATCCCATGGTGACGGGCCGCGTGGGTGGTTCCGGCCTGGGGTTGTCCATTTCCCAATCATTGATCCAGTCCCATAACGGCATGATCCAATACGAGAGAATCGACGGCAGAACCCATTTCAGGCTTCTTCTCCCGGTGGAATGAAATGACGGGCAACAACAGAGTCTGGATTGTTGATGATGACAAATCCATAAGGTGGGTACTGGAGCGCGCCCTGCTCAAGGAACGGCTGGACCCGGTGTGCTTTGAAAACGCCCGGGACCTGCTGCAGCGCCTGGAGCGGGACAAACCGGATGTTATCATCTCCGATATCAGAATGCCGGGCCTGGACGGCCTGGCCCTGCTGGAGGAGATCAAGCTTAAAAACCCTGATGTACCCGTCATCATCATGACCGCTTTCCCGGATCTCGACCGGGTAGTTTCGTCATTCCAGGGAGGAGCTTATGAATACCTGTCCAAACCGTTTGATATAGATGAGTTGCTGGGCCTGGTAAAACGGGCGATACAGCGTCATCCCGCGGAACTGGAGGCTGCAACGGCGCAGGACACAACAACCGACGAAATTATCGGCTCTGCTGCGGCGATGCAGGAAGTATTCCGCGCCATCGGCAGGTTGTCGGGTTCCAACCTGACCGTCCTGGTTACCGGTGAATCCGGCGTCGGCAAGGAACTGGTAGCGCAGGCGCTGCACCGTCACAGCCCGCGCTCACAACATCGGTTTATCGCCATCAACGTGGCCGCCATCCCCCGGGATTTGCTGGAATCCGAGCTGTTCGGACATGAAAAAGGCGCGTTCACCGGCGCCACGTCACAGCGTCAGGGGCGCTTCGAGCAGGCAAGCGGTGGCACCTTGTTC
>VYCZ01000191.1:4934-5773 GCA_009843675.1 Gammaproteobacteria bacterium
TTATCCGGGTGCATGTTCCCGCGCTGCGCGACAGGCGCGAGGATATACCAGTATTAACGGAGCATTTCCTGCGGCGTTCGTCTGCCGAACTGGGCATTGAAACCAAACTGGTATTGCCGCAAACCCGGGAATTCCTGAACAGCCTGGACTGGCCGGGCAACGTAAGGCAACTGGAAAATTTCTGCCGCTGGATAACGGTCATGGCGCCGGGCAAGGAGATTCACCTGGATGACCTGCCGCCGGAACTGAGAAACGCGAACCTGCCGGCAGAGGCTGCTGAAGACTGGGAAAGCACGCTGCGTCACTGGGTAAAATCAAACCTGCTCAGGGGCGAGACCGGGTTATTGGGCAATGTCCTCCCCGAATTCGAACGAATCCTGATTGAAGAGGCCTTGCAACAGACCGGAGGCCGCCGCAGTGAAGCCGCCAAACTTCTGGGCTGGGGCCGGAACACCCTGACCAGGAAGATCAAATCGCTGGATTTGAAGGTGTGAAAGCCAGGGGTCAGGACGGCGCCAGGGGTCAGAGTAAGAATTTCGCAGAAATTTTACTCTGACCCCATCAATCGATTTAGGTACAATGCCGGGAAAATAACTGGAGACCGAGACATGATCCAAGAACGACTGGTTGAATATGAACATGGGGGAGCCTCCCTGGAGGGTTTCCTCGCCTGTGACGATGTTGACGGTGGAGCAAAACCTGCCGTGATGGTCGTGCATGCCTGGGGCGGGCGCGGCCAGTTTGAGTGCGACAAGGCACGTGCGCTGGCCGAATTGGGATACGTCGGCTTCGCCGCGGACCTTTACGGCAAAGGGGTGCTGGGCGCCAGTGTGGAAGAG
>VYCZ01000320.1:0-4603 GCA_009843675.1 Gammaproteobacteria bacterium
CTTGCCCTGGATACAGCGCAGTCCGGTCTCGATAACGGACCAGCGCGATGAATCGATCATGATCGGGACCCGGCTGATGTCCGGTTCGCCCGCGACCAGTTGCAGAAAGTCCTGCATCAACTGTTCGGAATCCAGCAGCCCCTCGTCCATGCACACATCGATAAGCTGGGCGCCGTTTTCCACCTGCTGGCGGGCGATATCCAGGGCTTCGTTCAGCTTCTCTTCCTTGACCAGTTTCAGGAACCTGGGAGAGCCTGCCACGTTGGTGCGCTCACCGATATTGATGAAATTGGCCGCAGGGGTCACGGTCAGCGCCTCCAGACCGCTCAAACGGCAACGAGGCGGGACTTCAGGAACAACCCGTGGCGCCCGGCTGCATACCTGCGCATTGATGCGGCTGATGTGCTCCGGTGTGGTGCCGCAACAACCGCCGACGATGTTGATAAAACCGCTGGCGGCGAACTCTTCGAGCACACCGGCCATGTATTCGGGCGTCTCGTCGTATTCGCCGAATTCGTTCGGTAATCCGGCGTTGGGATGTATGCTCGTGTGCGTATCCGCTATATTAGAAAGTTCTTGAATATATTGCCGTAAGTCTTTAGCACCCATAGCACAATTAAGTCCAACCGCAAGTGGGTTGGCATGTCGCACGGAGTGCCAGAAGGCGGCATTGGTCTGGCCGGTGAGAGTGCGGCCCGAGGCGTCGGTGATAGTGCCGGAGATGATCAGCGGCAGGCGTTGCCCGCTTTGTTCGAAACAGGTCTCGATGGCGTAGATGGCAGCCTTGGCGTTGAGCGTGTCGAAGATAGTCTCCAGCAGCAGGATGTCCGCGCCGCCTTCCACCAGTCCCTGCACGGCCGTGACGTAGGCGTCCGCCAGTTCCGCAAAGCTGATATTGCGGAAACCGGGCCGGTTGACGTCCGGCGAGATGGAAGCGGTGCGGTTGGTGGGGCCGAGCACGCCGGCCACGAAACAGGGTTTTTCCGGCGTGGAGCTTGCGTCGGCGGCCGCGCGGGCCAGTATGGCGCCGCTCCGGTTCAGTTCACGGACATGGTCCTCCAGTTCGTAATCGGCCATGGCAATGGCCGTGGAATTGAAGGTATTGGTGCAGATGATGTCCGCGCCGGCATCGAGAAATGCTGTGTGTATGTCCCGGATAATGCCGGGCTGCGTCAGCGTCAGCAGGTCGTTGTTGCCTTTCAGGTCGCAACCGTGCCCGGCGAACCGGTCGCCGCGGTAATCAGCCTCCTGCAGGCCATAGGACTGGATCATGGTGCCCATGGCCCCGTCCAGCAGCAAAATGCGTTCCTTCAGCAGCCCGCGCAGTTGTCGTTCGGTCTCGCTAACCATAATGATTTCCGGGGTCAGAGTAAGAATTTCGTCAGAAATTTTACTCTGACCCCTGCATTTCTCAGGAGGCAGGGAAGCGATGGAACCGGACTGCCTCACTTATCTTGTCATTCAAAAATAAGTGAGCGCCGTTGGTTTGTGCTTGCGGGCCTTACCCGAGCCTGGCAGGCACAGCCCGTCGCAACGCTCCTCAGGTAAGGCAGATATACTGCACTGGTGGGGATTATAGTATAATCAAGCGGTTAATGTAACTGGGAATATATGGGGAGAGGCACGAAGATTTCCGGGGTCAGAGTAAAAATTCTGACGAATTTCTTACTCTGACCCCTGTGCTTCATGAAGAGCAACATGAGCGACAGACTTAACCGGCGGCAGTTCATCGGGCAGTGTGCCCATACGGTGGGTTCCATGAGCATCCTGGGCCTGCTGCTCGGCACCTATACGCGGCAGTCGGCGTCCACGCCGGCGCGGGCCATTCGTCCGCCGGGGGCGATTGCAGAGGAGGATTTCACCGGCGCCTGTGTGCGCTGCGGCCTGTGCGTGCGGGACTGCCCCTACGATACCCTGAAACTGGCCGAATTCGGTTCCGATGTTGCCACGGGGACGCCGTATTTCATTGCCCGGGACATACCCTGTGAAATGTGCGAGGACATTCCCTGCGTCGCGGCCTGCCCGACGGACGCCCTGAGCAAGGACCTCACGGACATCCGCGACGCCGACATGGGCGTGGCGGTGCTGACCGGGCCGGACACCTGTTACAGTGTCACCGGCGTGGCCCACTGCCGGGCCTGTTACGTCGCCTGTCCGATCCGGGATGAGGCCATCACCATGGAGCAGAAGCGGGTGGGCAACCGTATCTATTTCGAGCCCACGGTGCATGCGCAACACTGCACCGGTTGCGGGAAGTGTGAGCAAGGCTGCGTAACGGAGGAAGCCTCCATCAAGGTGCTGCCCAGGCACCTGGCCAAGCACGACGCCGGCAGGATTGCATGAGTGAAACCGCTCCGGCGGCGACTGAACGCGGCCTGTGGCAAAGGAACAAGTGGCTGCTGCTGCGCCGTACGACCCAGTTTTCCATCCTGTTTCTGTTCCTGCTCGGTCCCTGGTTCGGCATCTGGTGGCTGAAGGGTAACCTCGCCTCCAGCGTTGTACTGGATACCATCGGTTTGACCGACCCGTTCATACTGCTGCAATCCCTCGCTTCCGGCCATGCCGCAGGGCAGGCGGCAGTCTTCGGCGCCGTCATCGTGTTAATGTTCTACCTGCTGGTCGGCGGGCGGGTGTATTGTTCCTGGGTGTGTCCCATCAACGTCGTCACGGATGCCGCCAACTGGTTGCGCAACCGCCTGAAACTGAACCTGAGCTGGCAGTTGAAGAAATCGACCCGGCTCTGGATCATGGTCATGGCGCTGGCCACCTCGGCCATCACCGGCGCCATCGCCTGGGAGGCGGTCAACCCGATCACCATGCTGCAGCGCGGCCTGGTGTTCGGCATGGGGCTGGCCTGGGTCATCGTGCTGGCCGTGTTCCTGTTCGACCTGGTGGTCACGCGCCGGGGCTGGTGCAGCCACCTGTGCCCGGTGGGCGCGTTCTACGGCCTGGTCGGCAAGCGCTCGCTGGTGCGCATGAACGCCCCGGAACGGACGGCCTGCACAGACTGCGGCGACTGCTTCCGGGTATGCCCGGAACCCCACGTGATCATCCCGGCCCTGAAACCTGAAAAAGATACCGACACCTCCGTGATCCTGGATAGCGACTGCACCAACTGCGGCCGCTGCATCGACGTGTGCGACGAGGAGGTGTTCAGGTTTTCCACGAGATTCGGGTAGCCGGACTCAGTTTTTTCTCCTGTCTTTCGGGAAATATTCCCGTTATCATGCGTGGACTTTTCATCCGGATAGAACATGGTGTTTCCAATTGTAAGGAATATCCCGTATTTCCTGGCCGTGACGCTTGCCGTCGCGTCCTGCATCGTACGGGCCGACCTGACTGACATGAAAGTCTACTCGCCCATCGTGGAGAAGGGAGACCTGCAATTCGAGATTATCGGCAACGTGGTTGTCGATGACGATGATGAGTACCGCGGTTCCAAGCACCAGGAGTTCGAGCTTGAATACGGGGTGAAGGATTTCTGGGCCACCTCCATTACGGCGAGCCTGATAGAACCAGCGGGGAAAGGGCTCAAGTACGACATACTGGGCTGGGAGAATACCTTACAGCTCACCGAGGAGGGCAGGTACTGGCTGGATTTCGGATTCCACACCGAAATCGAGGTGAACGACGAGGGCGATGAACCCCATAACCTGGAGGGGCGTTTCCTGTTCCGCCGGGTCTCCGGTCCTTTCGAGCATATCCTGAACGTGAACTTCGAGCAGCAGTTCGGCAGCGCCGCGGACGAGAGCACCGAACTGGAGTATATCTGGCGCACGAAATACAGCCTGGATGATGACACTGCTATCGGCTTCGAGGCGTTCGGCGCGCCGGGAGAAGTCAAGTACCTGCCGGCCTTATCGGAGCAGGATCACCGCCTGGGGCCGGCGTTTTACCGCGACGTGAAGGTCGGCGACGTTACCGTGGAAGTCAACCTGATATGGCTGATCGGCCTCACTGAAGGCAGCGCCGCTCACACCCCGCACTGGCAGATTGAGATAGAGTTCTGATGAGCGGAACCGACTTTTCACTTCATTACCCCTTCGGCAAGACCGTGCCCGAACAGGGAGGCTTCCTGGAAATCCGTCCGGGGATATTCTGGCTGCGTATCCCGCTGCCGGGAAGGCTGGATCACATCAACCTGTGGCTGCTGGACGCCGGCGAGAGCTGGACCCTGGTGGATACCGGTCTCGCCTGGCTGGAAGCGCGGCAGGCATGGAAGAGGATAGCGGCCGACCTGGTGCGAGACAAACCCGTAAGCCGGATTATCGTTACCCACTTTCACCCGGACCACGTCGGCCTGGCCGGTTACCTGGGCGGGAAATTCGACGCGGAGCTGGCCATGACCTGTATGACGGCGGTGCGGACCCGTTTCCTGCTCGATGCCGTCAATGATGACTGGAGGGAGACCGTTCTGGCCTTCTGCCGGCTGCACGGCATCGGGCCGGAAGAGCAATACCTGGACTTCATTACCGGGCAGCGTTACCGGACCGCGGTGAGCAGGCTGCCGGAAACCGTCACTGTCCTCGACCATGACCGGCCCATCGCCATTGGGGACCATACCTGGCAGCCCTTGGTGGTGAACGGCCACGCGGAAGAGCAC
>VYCZ01000320.1:4613-5747 GCA_009843675.1 Gammaproteobacteria bacterium
GACCTGGAGTTGCTGATCTCCGGCGATCAGGTGCTGCCGACCATCACCAGCAACGTCGCACTGCATGTCAATAATGACGACAAGGATGCCCTTGATGAGTACCTGGCGTCGATGACCCGGCTCGGGCAGTTGCCGGAGGATACGCTGGTGCTGCCTTCCCACGGGCGGGTGTTTACCGGGTTATACAAGCGGATTGCGGCGATAAACCATAGCCATGACAAGCAGTTGGAGAAGGTTCATGCCCTGTGCCGGGACCCCGGCAGCGCCTGGGACCTGTCCCCGAAGTTATTTTCCCGGCCCCTGGACGACTTCAACCGCATCATGGCCTTCGGCGAGACCCTGGCGCACCTCGAATACCTGCACAACCGGGGGAAACTGGCGAAGGAAATGCGTAACGGGACGTGTTACTACGCGCAGGCGTGAATCCAGTCGATCAGGCCGTCGTCCGAAGGGCGACTCCTTTAAAAAAATGATGCGTTACTTGAGCTTCTGATTGTTCTTTCAGGTTATTCACTGTTCTTTAATCCTGTCCAGATAGTCAGATGGAGTAAGAATTTGAATATTGTTGAAGGGGTGTAATTCAGTCAAACCAGAATCACCAGTGATAATATAATCCGCACCTGAATAAACCGCACATTCTAGAATGATTAGGTCATCCTGGTCTGAAATCCGTATAGATAGTTCTGAAGATGGTTTAATAATTTCACATACTTGATGCAGTTCCTCAACAATATGCAGACATTGATTCGCGGAAAAGCTGAATTTGGGGCGTTGTAATACGGCACTCAACTCATCCAATATTTCCAACGACAGGACACAATCTATCCGGCCGGCTATGACATCATTGAGTATTTGTTCAGGTTTCCCGCCGAATAATATCGCTGAGAGGAGAACATTAGTGTCCAGAACAACACGGTGATTTGCCATCAATCCTTTGTCGTTCTCCTGCGATAAGCTCTGATTTCGTCCAGGACGTCTTTCTCCCTGAGGTTTTTTGTGGACGCCTGTTTTTTGCCATAAGAGAATATTTGCTCCCACCTCTGTTTACGTTCGATGTACATGCGCGCAGCCTCTCTCAATAACTCGGAACGGGTGCGCGCCTCCTGCTTTGCAACGTTATCAATTGCACTCAGC
>VYCZ01000210.1 GCA_009843675.1 Gammaproteobacteria bacterium
CCACCCATGGACAGATTAATTTCGTGGGGATCATTCAGGGTCAGAGTAAAATTTCCGGCGAGTTCCGGGGTCAGAGTAAGAATTTCGCCAGAAATTTTACTCTGACCCCTGATGTCCTGATCTCGCTAATCCCTAGTCTCTGTTCCCTGTCTTTCCGGGAATGTCGCATTGCCGGATGATCCGGCTGACAAGCTGCGCCAGTTGTTTTTTCGGATAGGTGTTGCGCCAGGCCAGGGCGATATCCCGTTCCGGCACGGGTTTTGCGAACGGCCGGTACTCGACCAGCCCGCCCAGCCCGTCCTGTTCCCGTATCGCGGTGGACGGCAGTACGGTGACGCCGGAGCCGGCCGCCACCATCTGTTTGATCGTTTCGATGGAACTGCCTTCCAGGGTCTTCTGGATTTTGTCCTTGGAAAAAATGTCGCCTTTACAGGCCGGACAGGCGTCCATCACCTGGTCCCTGAAACAATTGCCTGATTTGAGCAGCAGCAGGGTGTCCTCGACCAGGTCGTCCGCCCTGACCTGCTTCCTGCGCGACAGCCGGTGGTTTTTCGGCAGCATCACCGTGAACGGCTCCCGGTAAAGCACTTCCAGGGTGGCGCCCGGCTGCTCGAACGGCGTTGAGATAATGATCATGTCCAGTTCCCCGCGCTTCAACTGCTCGGCGAGGTTGAGTGTAAAGTCCTCTTCGATGATGAGCGTCAACCCGGGCGCCTCCCGCCCGAGTACGGGGATCAGGTGCGGCAGCAGAAAAGGCCCAATGGTGTAGATGACGCCCAGTTTCAGGGAGCCTTGCAACTGGTCCTTCTCCGAACCGGCGATGGTCCTTATGGCATTTACCTGTTCCAGCACGGTAATCGCCTGTTCCACGATGCGCCGGCCTACGGGCGTGATGGTGACGTCATGGGGGCGCCGTTCGAAGATGGTTACGTCCAGTTCGTCTTCCAGTTTCTTTATCGCCACGCTGAGCGTAGGCTGGCTGACGAAGCACGCCGCCGCGGCCCTGCCGAAATGCAGTTCACGGGACACGGCGACGATATAGCGCAACTCGGTCAGGGTCATGGCTATATCAGGTTGAAAGAGTACTATCAGACGGCGGCCCGTGCCCGGCGCGACAGGTATGGCCCGGCCGCGCTGGCGGCGCCGTGGATCGTTCTCAACAGGTCGAGGTCGACGAAATGGCGCCCGTATGCCGCGCCTGCCGCCACCTTGAAAGGCTTGTCCGGTTCTCCCAGGTGGTTCAATACCAGCGACGCCCCGGAAAAATCATTGTCCACGGTCAGGGGATGGGTGGTGATGACCGTATGTATGCCGGCCGCCAGCGCGGCAAGGTTGCCGTTCGACGTGTCTTCAACGGCGATGCAGTGTTCCGCCTCCAGTCCCAGTTTCGACAGGGCCCGAATGTAGACGGCCGGAGAAGGTTTTTTCTCTGCAACCACGTCGCAGGTAACCACGACCGGGAAAAAGTCATTGCCGGCGCTGCCGAAGGTCCTGCCCAACAGGGTATTGACATTGTCGGTCGAGGAACTGGTTGCGATCGCGAGTTTCAGGCCGGCCGTGCGGCATTCCTGTACCAGGCGGCGGATGCCCGGACGCAGTTTTATGACATCGGACACCAGTATCTGCCTGTACAAGGCGGATTTTGTTTGATGCACGGCGTCCACAGTCTGCTGCAGTTCAGCGCCGGCCATGCCAGCCTGTTGCAGGCAATGGCCAATTCTTTCCCTGCCGCCGGAAATGGAGAGCAGTTGCTTGTACTCGAGGCGCGACCAGTTGAGGGGGCAGGCGTGTTCCCTGAAGGCGAGATTGAAGGCCCGGCGATGCAACTCTTCCGTGTCGGCAAGGGTACCATCCATGTCAAAGATAATTGCTTTGAGATCGCTCATGCTCCAAGCAGATTATACGCAACCTGCCGGGCCTCATCAATATTCTGCGCCAGGCGCTCCTCCGGTACCTGCTGCAGGATGTTCAGGGTACGGAGAGTATCGGCAATGGCGTCCGGAATGCCTGCCATGATGACCTCGGTATGTTTTTCAGCGGCGACGTGCATCAGCCGTTCCACCACTATGGCGGCGCTGTCGTCAAGGTAAGTGGTTTCAGTGAAATCGAAGATCACCACCTCATGGTCCTTGATGTCTTCGCCTATGACCTCCACCAGTTTCCTGGAGGACGCCACGGTGAAGCTCCCCCTCAGCGCGACCATGCCCACCCGCGCCGAGTACGGATCGGTCAGGGTCATGTCCTCGTATTGTGAGAAAAACGTCCGGTCCAGCAGGGGTACGGAGATTACGCTATCGAGTTCCAGGGTTTCCAGTTGCTGCGCGTGCGTCATCCCCGCGGCAATCAAACCGATTGCCACGGCGGTGACCAGGTCGACGAATACGGTCAGGGCCAGTGTCAGCATCATGACCAGCAGGTGTTCGAACCTGATGCGGTGGACAAGGGTAAGAATACGCCAGTCGATGATATCCCAGCCGATTTTTATGAGAATACCCGCGAGCGCGGCATGGGGAATCGGTTCGACGTACTGACCCAGTCCCAGCACCAGCATCAGCAGGAGTATTGAGCGCAACACACCTGACACTTGAGTTTGCCCGCCGGCGCGTATGTTAGTTACGGTGCCCATGGTGGCCCCCGCGCCCGGCAATCCTCCGAATAATCCTGCAACCATATTGCCTATGCCCTGGCCTACCAGTTCCCGGTTCGGTTTGTGCTGCGTGCCGGTGAGCGAATCGGCAATCAGGGAAGTGAGAAGACTGTCCACGGAACCCAGCAGGGCGAGAATGATCGCCGGCTGCACTGCGCGCACCAGAAAATCTACTGAAGGCACAGTGAACTGCAATGCCGGCAATCCCGTGGGTATTTGCCCGATAACCGGGGCGTCAGTCAGCCACAGCACCCCCAGCAGTGTGCCTGCAACCAGGGATGCAAGGGGGGAGGGCAAGTATCTGCCCAGCCGGCGCGGCCAGAACACACCTATGGCCAGACTGACAATGGCAATGATAACAGCGCTGGTATTAATGTCGGCGAGCGCGTCCGGCAATACACCCAACGCGCCCATGGGCCCGTGCGGGGAGGTGGGCGCGCCCAGGAACGGCAGAAGCTGTATCAGGATAATGATAATGCCGATACCGGACATAAACCCGGAAATAACCACGTACGGAGTATAGGCAACGAAACGGCCGAGCCTGGATATGCCCAGCAGCACCTGCAGGGTACCGCCCATGACAACGACGGTCAGGGCTTCGCCCAGGGTGGAGGCATGGGTAGTGACAAAGACGGCCATTGCAACGGTCATCGAAGGGGTGGGGCCGGATATCTGGGAACGGGTGCCGCCGAAAACCGAGGCGAAAAACCCGACTGCGATGGCGCCGTATATGCCGGCAGCCGCCCCCAGGCCCGAGGCGATGCCGAAGGCCAGCGCCACCGGCAGCGCGACTATCGCGGAGGTGATACCACCAAACAAGTCACCGCGAAATGTCCGGAGATCGTAGTCCACGCCGATTGTCTGCCAAGGTTGTGGTTCAGGATTGCAGTTGGGCCGAATCAGCTTTTTTGCTGAATATAATCGACTGCCATTGCGCCGGGCCGGTCTGGTGGACGGAATTGCCGTTGCTGTCCACGGCGACGGTTACCGGCATGTCCTTCACCTCAAATTCATGGATGGCTTCCATGCCCATCTCTGCAAAAGCCACTACCTTGGAAGCGGTAATCGCCCTGGATACCAGGTAGGCGGCGCCGCCGACAGCGATCAGGTAGACCGCCCCGTACTTCTTTATGGCTGCCAGTCCTTCCGGCCCGCGCTCTGCCTTGCCTATCATGCCGATTAATCCTGTCCTCTCCAGCATCAGGCCGGTGAATTTGTCCATCCTGGTTGCGGTGGTGGGACCGGCCGGACCGACGACCTCATCCCTGACCGCATCGACCGGTCCCACGTAATAGATGAAGCGGTTGTTGAAATCAACCCCCTCGGGCAGTGGTTCACCCTGCTTCAGCAGGGTGTCTATGCGTTTGTGTGCGGCATCCCGGCCGGTCAGTAATTTGCCGCTGAGCAACAGGGTTTCGCCAGGCCGCCAATCGGCTGTGTCAGACCGTGTAAGTGTGTCCAGGTTAACGCGACGTGCGCCCGGGCCGGCCTCCCAGCTTATGTCGGGCCAATCATCGAGGCTGGGGGGATCCTGCAAGGCAGGACCGCTGCCGTCCAGGATAAAATGTGCATGACGTGTGGCCGCGCAGTTCGGAATCAAGGCTACGGGCAGTGACGCGGCATGGGTGGGAAAGTCGATGATCTTCACATCCAGCACCGTAGTCAGCCCGCCCAGTCCCTGGGCGCCTATCCCCAGGTCGTTTACCCGGTCGAAGATTTCCAGGCGTAACTCTTCGAGTTTCGATTGCGGGCCGCGTTGTTTCAGATCCTGGATATCTATGGGAACAAGCAATGCTTCCTTTGCCAGCACGACTGCCTTCTCTGCCGTGCCGCCGATACCTATACCCAGGATCCCCGGCGGACACCAGCCGGCTCCCAGGGTCGGCAGCACGTCAACAATCCAGTCGGCGATGCTGTCGCTGGGGTTGAGTATCGCCATTTTAGCCTTGTTTTAGGAGCCACCGCCCATTGCCGCTAGCAGGACTTCCACCTTGTCTCCCGGCACCACCTCCATGTGGATGACCGCCGGCGTGTTGTCGCCGGTGTTTTTGCGGGTACCGGCAGGGTCGGCCATGATGGAGGGACGCAACACATTGTCCGGGTGGGTGTAGGCGCGCCGGACGCCCTCGTTGATCATATCGGCAACGCCCATCCCGGCTTCATCCCAGCGGACGTCCATACCGATGCTGATGAATACCGTGACGATCCCGGTATCCTGGCAAATCGGCCGGTGACCTTCGGCGCACATCCTGGAATTGACCAGTATCTGGGCCAGCGCGTCCTTTGCCGCCGGGGACTCTTCCCGCTGCCAGGCATTGTGTACTGCGTGAACAAAATCCAGCGGATGGTAGTAGGAAATAAATTGCAGGGAATCCGCTACGCTCGCTATCAGATCACCCGCTTTGATTGTGGTCATCGTATCGGTTCTTTCTGTCTGCCTGGGGCCAGATGATAGTATAACGCATGAAGGTTATGCCGCCGTTGCCAATACTTCAGCGACCACTCGGAAACGCAAACTGCGCCTGCTCCACAGAATCCGTGGGCCAGCGCTGGCTGATGGTTTTGCGGCGAGTGTAAAAGCGGATGGAATCCGGGCCGTAAGCGCTCAGGTCGCCGAACAGGGAACGTTTCCAGCCGCCGAAGCTGTGGCTGGCCACCGGCACCGGCAATGGCACGTTGACACCGACCATGCCGACTTTGATATTGTCGGTGAAATAACGGGCGCAGCCGCCGTCACGGGTAAATATACAGGTACCGTTTCCGTATTCATGTTCATCGATAAGCCGCATTGCTTCCTGCAGGCTTTGCACACGCAACACACATAATACGGGACCGAAGATTTCCTCGCGATAAATCCGCATGTCCGGCGTTACCCGGTCAAACAGGCAGCCACCCAGGAAGAAGCCTTCCGGCTGGTGATGAACGGTCACTTCACGCCCGTCTACGACAAGTTCGGCGCCTTCCGCCACACCTGCATCAACATAGCCGCGTACTTTTTCGTAATGCGGTTTACTGATCAAGGGTCCCATCTCGTTCTGGTTGTCGATACCCGGTCCGATTTTCAGGTCGGATACCCGCAAGG
>VYCZ01000310.1 GCA_009843675.1 Gammaproteobacteria bacterium
CACCAGGGTCGGCGCGGCGTTAATCAGGGTATTCGCCATGGCGATCGACTCCATGGGCGGCGGCGGTTCGCACATCAAGCCGATGTCGAACAGATGATTTGCCTCCTCTTCGGTGGGGAAAACCAGCACATCGGGTATGCCCATCAGGTAGCCTTGATAACGCCAGATATGCATAAAGCCATCCCGCTCTTCAGCGCTGATCCTCAGTAGCAGCAAACGCCGGATATAGTGCAACACCCGCGCCGAGAATACCGTATTGGCCAGGCCCAGGTGCGCGGCGCTGATGGGCACCCCCCAGGCATCCGCGTCCCAGTCAGGCTGGGCGGCTATCAGGCGCCGGATTTGCGCGTGCACCAGGCGCAGGCGCACCGTCAGCTTCCAGCCCTCACCCTGCCGTTCGAGACCGCCGGGCAGGAACAGTTCCACCTGGTGCCGGTTGTTCTGTTTCAGCCTGCGCACTCCCTGGTTTCCGTCGAACAGGCGGCCCGTATACAGGAACGATTTGGCGATGCCGCTGCTGAACCCCTCAATGAGGCCGGCGCCGACCAGCGACGCGGTAAACACATAAGGAAAACGGTAAAAAAGCTCTGAACCGGGCAAGGTTGCTGCAGGGTCGAACCAGTCAGGCGGGGTATCCAGCCGCGTAAAAAACGTCCTCAGAGACTCCGGCGCGTCGCGCATTACGGTCTCGTTCTGCTCCATGGCGGCCTTGATAAAGTTAGCTGAGTCTTCCTGGCTCAAGGAGGCCATATCGTCAACTACCGGATCTGCGTCAGGGTCTCCAATATTCAAGTGTTGAACGTAAAGGTTTGCCAGGTCAGGATCAACGCGCCTGGCTTTTTCATAGCCTTCAGTATAATCGGCAGGTATTTGCATGTCTGCGTGTGTCGGGGCTCCGGGCACGCGTCGGCAATAAATCAGGCCTGCCCGCTCTTCACCGCGTCTGCATAAAGTTCACGCGGCAATGAAAACACCACGCTTTCCTGTATCCCCGGCGCTTCCGTCACATTGTCGATGCCCCAGTGCTTCAACTTTTCAACAACCTCTTCGACCAGGACTTCCGGCGCAGAGGCGCCCGCTGTCACGCCGATATTGCTCTTGCCTTCCAGCCATTCCCGCCGGATTTCTGTAACGTTATCTATCAGGTAGGCAGGCACTCCTTTCTTCTGGGAGATCTCCATCAGGCGGGTGGAATTTGAGCTGTTCTGCGATCCGACCACCAGGATCAAATCACACTCGCCGGTCAGTTTCTTGACCGCGTCCTGACGGTTTTGCGTGGCATAACAGATATCCTCTTTTTTCGGCCCGACGATCTTAGGGAAGCGCAACCGCAAGGCATCTATTACTTCAGAGGTATCGTCCACGGACAAGGTGGTCTGTGTGACGAACGCAAGAAAATCCGGATTTTTTACTTCCATTTTTTCAACATCCTCAACCGACTCCACCAGGTACATGGCGCCGTCGCCGTTCCTGGAGCGATATTGACCCAGGGTGCCTTCCACTTCCGGGTGTCCCGCATGGCCGATGAGGATACATTCCCTGCCCTCATCCTGGTAGCGGCCCACTTCCATATGCACTTTCGTTACCAGCGGGCAGATAGCGTCGAAGACCCGCAAATTCCTGCGCACGGCCTCTTCCCGCACTGCCTTGGAGACCCCGTGGGCACTGAATATGACCACTGATTCGTCCGGGACCTCGTCCAGTTCATTGACGAAAACCGCGCCCTTTTCCCGCAGGGTTTCTACCACGTATTTGTTGTGGACCACTTCATGACGCACGTAGACCGGCATGCCGAATAACTTCAGCGCGCGCTCAACGATCTCAATGGCACGGTCAACGCCGGCGCAGAAGCCCCGGGGATTGGCAAGAGTAATCTGCATCTGACTATAACCGGGTAATTAAAATAGCGGCATATTATACACCTTTTATGCCTCAAGGTCTCCTGAATGCATCCAGGATCAACAGCAATGCCCCGACCGTGATGGCGGAATCAGCAATATTGAACACCGGCCATGACCACTTGTCGTAATAGACCTCAATGAAATCAATGACGTAGCCGTATTGCAGCCGGTCCCACAGGTTGCCGGCAGCCCCGCCGATAACCAGGGCCAGGGCGCAGGCAAGCAATGCGCGGCCGGCCGGCAGACGCGCCAGCCAGACCAGCAGGACAACGCTGATGACCGTGGTCAATACGATGAAGAAGTAACGCTGCCAGCCGCCCGCGTCCCGCAGGAAGCTGAAGGCGGCGCCGGGATTGTGCACCAAGGTCAGGTTGAAACCCGGAAATACCGGGTGCGACTGGTTCAACGTCAGCCACTGTACGGCTACGGACTTGGTCACCTGGTCGAGGACAATGACCAGCAGTGTGAGCCAGAGCCAGTTGAAATTCGAAACTTTCATCAGGAAAAACGGCGGGTCTCACCGGCGCCGTCGACGTTGAGCACGCAGCGGCCGCATAACTCCGGGTGCGCCGGGTCAACGCCGATATCCTCACAGCGGTGCCAGCAGCGCACACATTTGCCGTGTGTCGAAGCCGTTACCTTTATCCATAGTCCGTCCAGTTCACTCTGCCGGGCGTCATCCGGCCGCTCCGAACCTGCATGGACATCCGCACGGGAGGTAATAAAGATATAGCGCAACTCATTTCCGGGGTAATCCAGGTCGCCCCTGAGCTTGTCGTTACAGTACAGTTCGACTTCCGCGTCCAGGGACGAACCGATAGCGCCTTCCGTGCGCAGACGTTCCAGTTCCCTGCTGATCTCTTCACGCGCCTTGATGACGCCGGACCAGTGATCTGAAACCCTCACGTCCGGAATGTCCCCGTACCACTCTTCCAGGAAGACGGATTCACTGCGCCGGCCAGGCAGGTGCTGCCAGATTTCATCGGCCGTGAAACTCAGCACCGGCGCCAGCCAGCGCACAAAAGCCCCGGCGATATGGTACAGGGCGGTCTGTGCCGAGCGCCGCGGCAGGCTGTCCCGCTGCAGGGTATACATGCGATCCTTGATGATATCCAGGTAGAAACTTCCCAATGTCACGACACAGTAATGATGCAGCTTCTGGTAAATCAGGTGGAACTGGAACTCGCCGTAAGCCCGAATAATCTCTTCCTGCAACCTGGTGGTTTCAACCAGCACCCACTTGTCCAGTTCCAGCAGGTCTCCGGCAGGCACACAATCGGTGTCCGGGTCAAACCGGTCCAGGTTTGCCAACAGGTAACGGGCAGTATTGCGGATACGGCGATAGGCGTCGGACATACGTTTCAGGATCTCATCAGACACGTTCATCTCGCCCCGGTAGTCCGTGGCCGAAACCCATAACCTGAGGATATCTGCGCCCAGGGTCTGCATGACCTTCTGCGGCGCTATGACGTTGCCCAGGGACTTGGACATCTTCATGCCCTTGGCATCAACGGTGAAACCGTGGGTCAGTACGCCGCGGTAGGGAGCTTGCCTGTTGATCCCGACGGAAGTCAATAATGAGGACTGGAACCAGCCCCGGTGCTGATCCGACCCCTCGAGATAGAGGTCGGCGGGGAAGTCCAGTCTTTCATCACGCCCCAGCACGGTGGCGTGAGTAACCCCCGAATCAAACCATACGTCCAGTATATCCGTTACTTTCCGGTAACGTTCCGCGTCCGCGCCGAGCAACTCTGCGGCATCGAGTTCAAACCAGGCATCGATACCCGTCTCCTCTATCTTTTGCGCGGAGGCCTCGATCAGGCGCGGTGTGTCGGGGTGCAACTCATCCGTTTCCCTGTCAACGAATACCGCTATCGGTACGCCCCAGGTGCGTTGCCGGGAAATACACCAGTCGCTGCGCTCGCTGACCATGTCATGGATACGCTGGCGGCCCCAGTCGGGCGTCCAGTGCACCTGGCTGATCGCTTTCACGGCGCCGGAGCGTAACCCCTGCGCATCCATACTGAAAAACCACTGGGGCGTGGTGCGGAAGATGACCGGGGATTTGTGCCGCCAGCAATGGGGATAACTGTGCCGCACCGTGGTTTCAACCAGCAGTCTTTTCCTGTCGATGAGCACCTCAATGATATGGGAGTTGGCCTTGAACACATGCTCACCGGCAAACAGTTCCGTATCCTCCCGGAAACAGCCGTTATCGGCTACCGGGTTGGTTACGGGCAGGCCGTACTGCATACCCACGTTATAATCATCCACGCCGTGTCCCGGAGAGGTATGGACGGCGCCGGTGCCGGTTTCCAGGGTTACATGATTGCCAAGGACTACCGGGACATGATAATCATAGAACGGGTGTTGCAACTGCACACCCTCGAGTTGCGTACCCTTCAGTGAAACCAGGATTCGGTAATCCTCCATGCCGTAACGATGCAGGGCCGAAACCGCCAGTTTCTCTGCAAGGATCAACCGTTCCCGGCCGCGTTGTGATTCGCATTGCACGACCACGTAATCTAATTCAGGATTAAGGGCCACCGCCTGGTTGGCCGGCAGGGTCCAGGGCGTGGTCGTCCAGATAACCAGGGACAAACCGCCATCTCCCCGGTCGCCGCCCTGTAGCGTTGCGGCGCTGAAGACGGCCTCTTCATCGATGACGGGAAAACACACGTCTATTCCCGGAGACTGTTTGTCGATATATTCGACCTCCGCCTCCGCCAGGGCCGAAGAACAGTCCATACACCAGTAAACGGGCTTGAAGCCCTGGACCAGATGCCCGGCTTCGATCATTTTACCCAGCGCCCGCACGATATCGGCTTCGGTGCGGTAATTCATGGTCAGGTAAGGCGTATCCCAGTCCCCCAGTACTCCCAGGCGTTCAAAATCCGCCCTCTGCCTGCCTATCTGTTTCTGTGCGTACTCGCGGCAGGCATCGCGGAACGCGCGCGCCTCGACCCGGACCCCGGCCTTGCCGATTTTCTTTTCCACCTGGTGCTCGATGGGCAGGCCGTGGCAATCCCAACCGGGCACATAAGGACAATCATAGCCATCCAGGCTGTGCGATTTGATGATGATATCTTTCAGTATCTTGTTGACGGCATGACCCAGGTGGATATCGCCGTTGGCGTACGGCGGGCCGTCGTGGAGGATATACTTGTCCCGCCCTGCCCTGAGTTGGCGGACACGGGCATAAATATCCTGTTCCTGCCAGCGCCGCAGCATTTCAGGCTCGCGCTGCGCCAGGTTGCCCTTCATGGGAAAGTCCGTTCTCGGCAGTGTCAGGGTGTCTTTATAATCCGCCATGTTTCATCAGCCTTGACTTTCCGGATTGAGTCCGTTGAAAAACTCCCTGGCTGTTCTGATATCCGCCGCGATCTGGACCACCAGTTCGTCTATCGAGGAGAATTTGCGCTCATCACGCAAGCGCTTGAAAAATTCGACGCTGATATGCCTGCCGTAAATCATCTTATCGAAGTCAAACAGGTGCGCTTCCAGCAACAGTTTCTTTTCCTCAAACACCGGGCGCGTGCCAAGGTTGGCGACCCCCAGGTGCGTTGTTTCATCGGCGCCTTTCACGCTCACCGCGAACACCCCCCGTAACGGGACTGCCCGTTTGCTGAGATTGATGTTTGCCGTCGGAAAACCCAGCTGGCGTCCCCGTTTGGCGCCGTGTACGACGCGCCCGCTGATACTGAAATAGCGGCCCAGCAGCAACTGCGCCTCCTCAAAGCGGCTTTCCTGCAAGCGTTCACGAATGATGCTGCTGCTCCCCCGGTCGCCGTCGAGCCTGTGGGTCTCGGTCAGGATCACGTCGAA
>VYCZ01000295.1:0-2958 GCA_009843675.1 Gammaproteobacteria bacterium
GGACTATTTTTACCCGTTCCAGCATATAATAAAGATCCTTGACCGGTCTGATGGATACAAATGCGTCTGCCGAACCGGGAGTCTACAACCGCAGGAGAAAAAAATGCACCCGATGTTGAATATGGGAATCCGCGCGGTCCGTTCCGCAGGTGATTTTATCATCCAATGCATGGACCGTATGCAGGGCATCGAAGTTGCCGAAAAAAGCCGTAACGACTTCGTCAGCGAGGTCGACCGCCGGGCCGAGCGCATCATCCTCGACGTTTTGAGTAAGGCTTACCCCGACCATGCCATCCTGGCCGAGGAAAGCGGCGCGCAGGGTGACAGCGAATACCGCTGGATCATCGATCCCCTCGACGGCACCACGAATTACCTGCACGGCTTTCCCCAGTTCGCGATCTCGGTTGCACTGGAACACAAGGGCGTCCTCGACCAGGGCATAATCTATGATCCGCTGCGCCAGGAGCTGTTCACCGCAAGCCGGGGTGATGGCGCCTGGCTGAATGACCGGCGCATGCGCGTTTCCCGCAGGGATTCGCTTGAAGGCGCGCTGATCGGCACCGGGTTCCCGTTCCGGTCTCTGAACAGGCTCGATACCTATCTCGATGTATTCAGGCAATTGACTGCCGTCGTTGCCGGCATAAGACGGCCGGGCGCGGCGTCCCTGGACCTTGCCTATGTCGCCGCCGGGCGTCTGGACGGGTTCTGGGAATACGGCCTGGAACCATGGGACATCGCTGCCGGGACCCTGCTGATCAGGGAAGCAGGCGGCTATGCCAGCGACATGGACAGCGGCGACACCCGCATGGAGTCCGGCAACATTGTGGCGGGCAACCCCGCAATCCACGACTTGCTGATGGAGATAATCCGCAACCGGTGCTAGACTATGCTGCGCTGCGATTGCGCTCAGGACGCATTGCCCGATGCCGACTCCCTGTGTTCGTCACAGCAATAGTAACGATCAGCGTGTTTTATCGCAGAAGTGTGCGGGATGTAGATTTGGCAATAATCGCAGCGGACCATTTTAGCGATGCGCGGCTCGTCCGGGCCGGGCGGTTTTCCCGGAAAAAACCGCTTGACGAGGGCGAGCAGCAAAACCAGCAACAAGGCAATAATCAACAGGCGTAACATTTTTTCAAAATTCCGGATTGGCCCGCCATCCACAGACAGTGTCAACAGGAGAATACAGGAAATGAACCTGCATGAGTACCAGGCGAAAATTCTTTTTTCGGAGTACGGCATTCCCGTGCCCGAAGGAAAGCCCGCCCATTCCGTCAAGGACGCGCTCAGCGCCGCCGCGGAACTGGGCGGCAACAGTTGGGTGGTAAAGGCCCAGGTCCATGCCGGGGGGCGCGGCAAAGCCGGCGGTGTCAGGCTGGTCAACGGCAAGGATGAACTGGAGGACTACGTGAAGAACCTGCTGGGAACCGTCCTGGTAACGAAACAGTCCGGGGCCGAAGGCAAACCGGTGAACTGCGTGCTGGTTTCAGCCCTGTCGGATATTGCCGACGAACTGTACCTTGGCATGCTGGTGGACAGGAGCGAGCGCAGGATTGCGGTGATGGCTTCTGCCGCCGGCGGAGTGGACATAGAAGAGGTGGCGGCTACCCGGCCGGAAAAGATTTTCACGTTTGCCGTCGACCCGGTAATGGGCCTGCAGCAATACCAGTGCCGCGCCCTGGCCATTTCCCTGGGCCTGAACGGTTCCCAGGGCAAACAACTGGCTGAAATCCTGTCGGGCCTGTACCGGCTGTTCGTGGACAAGGACCTGAGCCTGGTTGAAATAAATCCCCTCGTCATCACCCGGGACGGGGACCTGGAGGCTCTGGATGCCAAGGTAAGCGTCGATGACAACGCCCTGTACCGCCAGGCGGTACTGGAAAGCTGGCGCGACCCCAGCCAGGAAGACGCCAGGGAGAACAGGGCCAAGGTGTACGACCTGAATTACGTCGCGCTGGACGGTGATATCGCATGCATGGTCAACGGCGCGGGCCTGGCCATGGCCACCATGGACATCATAAAACTGCACGGCGGCGAACCCGCCAATTTCCTGGACGTGGGCGGCGGTGCGACGACGGAACGCGTTGCCGAAGCCTTCAAACTGATCATGTCCGACGCCAAGGTGAAGGCGATCCTGGTTAATATCTTCGGCGGCATTGTACGTTGCGACCTGATAGCGGAAGGCATCATCAGCGCGGTCAGGGAAACCGGGCTGGATATTCCCGTTGTGGTGCGGCTGGAAGGTACCCGTGTCGATGAAGGCAAGGCGCTGCTCAATGAAAGCGGCCTCAAGATTATCTCGGCGGACGGACTGAGCGACGCCGCGGACAAGGTGGTCACGGTAAGCCGGGGAGAGAACTGATGGCGGTCCTGGTAGATGGCAATACAAGGGTGCTCGTCCAGGGCTTCACCGGGCGCCAGGGCACGTTCCACGCCGAGCAGGCAATTGAATACGGCACGCAGGTGGTCGGCGGCGTTACCCCGGGCCGGGGAGGGCAGACCCACCTGGACCGGCCCGTGTTCGATACCGTCGAGGAAGCGGTCGCCGAGACCGCGGCGGACGCCAGCATGATCATGGTGCCGGCGGCATTTGCGGCGGAGGCCATTACCGAAGCCGCGCAGTCCGGGATAAAAATCATAATCTGCATCACCGAGGGCATCCCGATCATCGATATGGTCAGGGCCCGCGCCAGCATCGACCTGTACCCGGACACAAGGCTGATCGGACCCAACTGCCCCGGCATTATTACACCGGGGGAATGCAAGATAGGGATCATGCCGGGCCATATCCACCAACCCGGCTGTATCGGCATTGTTTCCCGCTCCGGTACACTGACCTATGAAGCGGTGCACCAGACGACGCTGGCCGGACTGGGCCAGAGCACCTGCATAGGAATCGGCGGCGACCCGGTGCAGGGCATGAATTTCATTGACTGCCTGGCCCTGTTCGAGCAGGAC
>VYCZ01000295.1:2968-5716 GCA_009843675.1 Gammaproteobacteria bacterium
GCGTTACCTCGCCGCCGGGGTGGGGCTTGGGCCATGCGGGCGCGATCATTTCGGGCTGCAAAGGCGCCGCGGGGGACAATTCCTCCGCGCTGGATGCCGCCGGCGTCACGACCGTCAGGTCGCCGGCCGCGCTGGGAGAGGCCATTGCAGAGAAATTGAGTGAATAAAATCCACCGGGGACGGATTTGAAATCCGTCCCCTGACACCAGACGTGAAAAGAATCGCCATCGCGCAAATCGACCCGTGTGTCGGAGACATGGACGGCAACACGGAACTGGTCCTTGAATACATTGACCGGGCCAGGGACACTGCCGGCGCCGATACCATTATTTTCCCCGAACTTGTCCTCACCGGCTACCCGCCGGAAGACCTGTTGCTGCGCCCCCATTTCCACGTGCAGGTGGAACAGGCCCTGCGGCGGCTACTGCGCGCAACTCAGGGCATAGACGTGATCCTCGGTTACCCGCTCGCGGCCGGGGAGTTCCTGTATAACGCTTGCAGCCTGATCCGGGACGGGAAGATCGTCACCACCTACCACAAAAGGAACCTGCCCAATTACGGGGTATTCGACGAAAAGCGGTATTTTACCGAGGGAACGGACCTGAACCTGGTTGAAACTCCTGACTTCAAGGTCGCACTGAGCGTGTGTGAGGACCTGTGGACCGAAGACCACGCACGGGAAGCGGCTCAGGCAGGGGCGGAATTGCTGATCAATATCAACGCCTCGCCGTACCACACCGACAAGACCGCGGTCCGGGAGGAACTGCTGGTCAGGCGCGCCGTGGACCACAATATCGCCATCATTTACGTCAACCTGGTCGGCGGCCAGGATGAACTGGTGTTCGACGGCGGCTCCCTGGTCGTGGGCGGCAACGGGGAATTCGTGTTCAGGGCGCCGCAGTTCGAACCGGGCCTGTACCTGGTGGAACTGGAACGGATCGGAGACAGCATTGCCCTGCAGGCCGCAGCGCCCTCGCCGCCGTCCCTGTCATTTAACGAGAGCGTTTACCGGGCGTTGGTGCTGGGTGTCAGGGACTATGTGTCGAAAAACGGTTTCAAGGGGGCGGTCATCGGTCTCTCTGGCGGCATCGACTCGGCGCTGACCCTGGCCGTAGCCGTGGACGCGCTCGGTCCCGGGAACGTGGAAGTATTGCTAATGCCGTCACGCTACACCGCGGACATGAGCGTCGAGGACGCGCAGGAAATGGCCGAGCGGCTGGGCGTCGCCTGCCATATCGTCGGTATCGAGAAACCGTTCTCGGCCTTCACGGAAATCCTCGCGCCGTTATTCGAAGATCTCCCCGAAGACACGACGGAAGAAAACATCCAGGCCCGCTGCCGCGGATTGCTGCTCATGGCGGTATCCAACAAGACCGGGAAACTGGTATTGACCACCGGCAACAAGAGCGAGATGGCGGTGGGCTACGCAACCCTGTACGGAGACATGGCAGGCGGGTTCGCCCCGCTCAAGGACGTGCCGAAGATACTGGTGTACGAGCTGTCCCGCTGGCGTAACCGGAACGGGGAGATCATCCCGCAGCGAATCATCGACCGCCCGCCTACCGCGGAATTGCGGTTTGACCAGAAAGACGAAGATTCCCTGCCCGGCTACGACGTGCTGGACCCGATACTGGAGAAATACATTGAACTGGACCGTACGCCGGCGGAGATCATCGCCGACGGCTATGACCGGGACATGGTCTACAAGGTGGTCGGGATGGTGGACAGAAACGAATACAAGCGCCGCCAGGCCGCGCCCGGCGTCAGGATCACCGAACGCGCCTTCGGTCGCGACAGGCGCTACCCGATCACCTCCCGCTACCAGGAAAAATAATCCGCAGACTAATCCTCGACGACGATGTCTCTTACGTCGTAGACCCCGGGGTGGTCCGGGTAGTTAAGCTGCAGGACCCGCACGGTATCAGCCGACAGGTCAGGCATTTCCAGGACTTTATAGGCCTTGGCCATCAGCACCAGGGCATCGGGCACCGAGGGCGTGCGCGGGTAGGACTCGACCACGGTCCTGGCCCGGTTCACTGCGGCCAGGTACGCGCCCCGCTTCAGGTAATACTCGGCCACGTGTATTTCGTGCCTGGCAAGGCGGTTGCGCAGGAATACCATGCGCTTTTGCGCGTCCTCGGCATACTGGCTCTGCGGGTATTTTTCCAGCAGTTCGGAAAAGGCATGGAACGCAGTCATGGCCGAACTCTGGTCGCGCTGGCTGGAATCGATGGGCAGGAACCGTTCCGTCAACCCCCTGCCGCGGTTGAAGTTGACCAGGCCCTTCAGGAAGTAGGCATAATCGACGTGGGTGTTCTGGGGATAAAGGCGGATAAAGCGGTCGCAGGCCGCGATGGACGACTCGAACTCTTCCGTCTTGTAATAGGCGTAGGCCAGGTCCAGCAACGATTGCTGCCCGTAAACGCCGAACGGGAAACGGGTTTCGAGGAACTCGTAATACTCGACCGCCTTGCTGTAATAGCCGGAATCGAGCGCGCCCTTGGCCTCGGAGTAGAGGCGTTCAACCGTCCAGTTCTTGGCCTCATCACCATCCTTGTCGCCGAACCAGGCGCAACCGCCGAGCAGCAGGAGTGTGCAAATACAGGGTATCAGGTGGCGATACATATCATTTCCGGATCAGAATGGTTCACCCGCAAATAATCTCATAAAACCCGTTGTCAAGACAATAATAGAGCCCAAATCCCGCGTTAGAGATCTGCAGCGGGTCTTCACGATAGATTTTGCCTG
>VYCZ01000301.1 GCA_009843675.1 Gammaproteobacteria bacterium
ATGGACGATCTTGACATAATAAGTTACGGAGACAATGTGCGTATAGAGGTGTCCGGTACCGACTACCTGACAACTATCATCCTGTCGGATTTTGATATGAGCAACCTGGATAATTCGGATTTTATGTTTTAATCGTTGTATCGCAGGAACCCCTGGCTTAATCTCAGAGGTTCCTTAATGCCAGAGCGTGCGCAGCAGTTTCGTGGCCTCCGCCAGGCTTTCCAGGTTATGCACCGGAAGGAAGTAATCCAGGAACGGCAGGGCGGTTTGCATCCCTTTACATAACGGCTGGTAGTTGACGTTGCCCAGCAGCGGGTTCAGCCAGATGATCTTGTTGACACGCCGCCGCAGTTGTTCCATCTCGCTACGCATCAGGCCGGCGTCACCCTGGTCCCAGCCGTCGCTCAGGATCACGGCTACGGTATGGGAACTCAGCATCTGGTGGGCCTGTTGCTCATTCAACTCACGCAGGCAGCTGCCGATGTTCGTGCCCCCGGCCCAGTCATGCACCTGGTCCGACATTTGTTTAATGACCTCGTCGATATCCTTGCGATTGAGGTAAGGCGTAATACTGGTCATACGGGTCGAGAAAACCGCGACTTCGATATTGGAGATCTTCGCGCCCATGGCGCAGATCAGTTGAATCAGGAACCGGCTGTAACGTTCCATGGAACCGCTCACGTCACAGAACAGGATGAGCTTGTTTTTCTTCAGCCGGTGAGTCCTGTGGGCCAGTTTCAGGCAGTATTCCCCGTAAGGCATGCTGCGCCGGAATATTTTCCTGAAGTCCAGTTGCGCGCCGGATTTTGCCGGCTTGAAGCGCCTGCTGCGCCGGTTGGCCAGGATGGCGATCAGTTCCGCGATGATCTTGCGCGCCTGTTCCAGCTCCTCGTCGGTCATGCTGTCGATATCCTTCTGTGCCAGCAATTCCTGGCTGGAGTAACCGGTTTGTTCCGATTCAGCGTCATCTTCGTTTCCGTCGTCAGCGTTTTCGCCGTCTGCGCGCTGCCGTTGCCGCCGTGTGTCCGGGGAATCGGCGGCGCCTTCCCCGGTCTTTTTCTCCGGATCTGCCGGCTCCTCCGGCATTTCAAGGGCGTCCCAGTACTCATTGAACAGCAGGGTGAACAACTCCATGTCCTCCCTGTTGATAATCAATGTCGCCAGGGCCGCCGCGTAAAAATCCCGGCGACTGGCTATGTCGATGTATTGCAGGCTGCGGCTCAGGTCGATGAGGTTGGCGGGGTTGACGTCGATGCCGGCGTCATGCAGTTTCCTGCCGAACAGGATGATATGGGTGATGAACGGTAACGACTGATGTGTCATTCAATCAGTTAATGCTGCCCTGGGCGCTGACCGTGGGACCACCCTTGAAGTTCTTGGTCAGGGCCAGGGCCTTTTGCAGGTTGTCGCCGGCCAGTTTTTCCTGGTCCTGGCGGTATTTAAGAATACAGCTCATGGTGGTTTCGATCACGTGCTGGTCCAGTTCGTCGATACCCAGGGAGAGCAGGGCGTTGGCCCAGTCCAGGGTTTCGGCGATGCCCGGCCGCTTGTAGAAATCCTCCCGGCGCAGCAGTTCCATGAATTTGCACACCTGTATCGACAGGAGTTCCTTGATCTCCGGTACTTTGGTCAGCACGATGTCGAGTTCCTTTTCCAGTGTGGGATAATCGATCCAGTGGTACAGGCAACGGCGTTTCAGCGCATCGTGCATTTCCCGGGTCCGGTTCGAGGTCAGTACGACGAACGGCGGTTGTTCGGCCCTGATCGTGCCTACCTCGGGAATGGTGATCTGAAAATCCGACAATACTTCCAGCAGGAACGCTTCAAATTCATCATCGGAGCGGTCGATTTCGTCAATCAGCAATACCGGGCGCTTGCCGTGATGTTGAATGGCGCGCAACAACGGCCGTTCCAGCAGGAACTGCTCGTCAAAGATATTGGCGCCGATTTTGTCCTTGGCAACGCCGCGGGCTTCCTGCAGGCGTACTTCGAGCATCTGCCTGAGGTAGTTCCACTCGTACAATGCCAGGTTGGTATCCAGTCCTTCGTAACATTGCAGGCGGATCAACTCGGTATCCAGGCTTTTTGCCAGCACCTTGGCCACTTCGGTCTTGCCGACGCCCGGTTCGCCCTCAAGATAAAGGGGCTTTCCCAGGCTGGTAGACAGGTAAACGGTAGTCGCCAGGTGGCGGTCGGTGATGTAACCCTGTGCCGCGAATTTCTGTTCTATCTCTTCGATTGATTGAAACATTTGCTTTAGCCTTTACTGGTTGGAACCGGTATTTTCTGTAGTTGGTATCGGGTAGCAGGTTTCGGAATTATAGAGGGCTTCCCTTGATATAGCCACCGGCGCCCATGAGCATGATGTCTTCCCGGGTGACGGGAATACCCGCCAGCAGCCGTTCCAGGACCCAGTCAAAACCGTTTACCGCAGGAGAACGGGCGCATCCGGGCATGACGACTACCGGAAGCCCGCCGGAAAATTAGCCCAGCACCAGCAGGTTGCCCGGTTCCACCGGCATACCCAGGTGTGTAATCCCCCCGCCCGCTGCCTCGATTGCGAGAGGAATGACGTCGCGGCGGTCCGCAGTGGCGCTGGCGCCGGCAATCAGGATCATTCGGCAGCCGGAGTCCAGTAACTTGTTAAACGCTTCCGCAATGGCGCTTTCATGGTGTTCACAGCGTTCCTCCATAATTACTTTGCTCTCCCCGAGACGCTGCAACCTGTCATCCAGTATGTTACGGGTTTTATCCAGGATGGATTGCTTCATGCCTGGATAAAACGTCTGGATAAAGCCGATATCGAAGCGCCTGAAGACGGTAACATGGAACAGGTAAGGCAGGTGTGGGTGCATCTGTTCGATTCGTCTTACAATCTGTTCGTCCACGCCGTAAGGGATGATTTTTATGGTTGCCACGGCCTGCCCGGTTTCAACTACCGTATAGGGCGACAGGGCAGCAATGGTGACCGCTTCGCTCACTAAATTAAACCTGTCCAGTTCAGCGGATTCGTAAACAAACAGGCCGGAAACGTCAGAAATAATATTGCCTCTTCCGGCGCTGGGGTTGTTGCTTCTGACATTCTCACCCGAAATGCGGGCGGCGATGCGCCGCGCCGTTTCATTTTCATCCAGGTCGGTAGCTTCAAGCCGTGCAATCACGACCGACTCGCAACCGGCCTGGTCCAGCAACCTGACATGTTCATCGGACAGAACAGTGCCTTTTTTCAGGGTGTTGCCGTTATATCTGACGGAGTGGGCGAGGATACCGCCTGCCGCGCTCCTGACGGGTATGCGACCGAATTGCATGGTTCTTATGGTAGTTGTGAAAGGTTCAAAAATCAGCAGTGAATCAGTGTGCATTCCTCCGGGAGACAGGTCCCGTCCAGGATAAGTTCAGGTTGGAAAATCCGTTAAATTATACGACAATCTCGGCAAACTAACAGAAGAGGTATATTCAGTTGACCAGGCAAAACTCCGTCGACCCGGACATCCTGGATAAATGCCGGCAATATCGCGGTTATATCGAGGCCAAGCTCGGTTTTCGTAATTACTGGTATCCCACCCTGTTCTCCAGCGAACTGGTAGAAGGGGAATTCAAGACCCATCACCTGCTGGGCGACCGCCTGTTGCTGGCGCGGGTGGACGGCAAGGTCCATGCGGTGCGCGATCGCTGTCTGCATCGCGGGGTTCCGTTCTCCCGCAAGATTGAATGCTACAAGAAGGGCACCGTCACCTGCTGGTACCACGGATTCACCTACAGGCTGGAGACAGGTGAACTGTGCGATATCATCGCCAATCCGAAAAGCAACATGATAGGCAGACTCCGTATCGATACCTTCCCGGTCATCGAAGCGAAAGGACTGATATTCGTATTCGCCGGCGATATCGAACCGCCCGCCCTGGCGGATGACGTGCCGCCCTGGTTTCTCGATGATAACGTCTATGTAAGAGGAAGACGTACGGAAGTGGATGCAAACTGGCGCGTGGGTTGCGAAAACGGCTTCGACAGTACGCATATCTACATCCATAAAGACTCCGTATTGCTGGAGGGCAACGACCTGCTCCTTCCCCTCGGCTCGGTTCCCACCAGCAAGGAAGCCTTTGAAGTGGTGGACGAACCCACCGGTCCCGTGGGCGTGTATGACAAGTTATTCGAACACTGCGAACCGGTGTTTGAAGGCAAGGTAGACGGCGAGACCGTGTTGCACGGCCACATGGGCGCTACCCAGGTGGCCTACAACATTTCCCTGTGGCTGCCCTGCGTGCTCAGGGTGACGCCCTGGCCCGGTCCCACCATGACCCAGTTCGAATGGTACGTGCCCATCGACGAAGACCGGCACTTTTATATACAAACCATCGGCAAGACCGTGGAAAGTGAACAGGACAAAGCCGATTTTGACCGGGAATTTGACGAGAAATGGAACGAGCTGGCCCTGAAGGGGTTCAATAATGACGATATCTGGGCCCGTGAAGCGCAACAGGATTACTACCGGCATGACGAAGCCTGGCTCGGCGAGCACCTGTATGAAGCGGACCGGAATATCACCAGTTGGCGCAGCCTTGCCAGCCGGCGCAACAGGGGCATACAGACAAGAGAACATACTCTGACGATCGGCAGGCAGATCTGACCAGGCAATATCTTATTGATTAACTTTGGATAAATTTCACAGGAACTGAATAAAATTATGCGGTATTTCCCGAATGCGTGACTACATCGAAAAACTTTTACAGCGCGGTGAGATGAACATCGTTGAAAAGGAAGTGGATCCTCGATTTGAACTTGCCGCAGTGATCGGCCGTTCCCAACTGGATAACGAAAACCCGCTTCTGTTCAAAAACGTGAAGGGAACCCGGCTGCCGGTCATTTCCAACCTCTATGGCAGTCACAGCCGTTTGTGTGAAATCATCGGCACCCATAAGGGCAACTTCTGCAAACACTGGCAGTCCATACTTGATGACCGGTTGCCCGGGCCAGATGAGTATTCCGAGGTAATTGTTCCCGATGGCGGTTATATGGAAGGGAAGATAAGCGACCTGCCGCACATCACCTGGTGCGAGCGTGACGCGGGGCCGTACATCACTGCGGGCGTATTCCTGGCAAAAGACCCCGACACGGCTGTCCCCAACCTGTCATTCTGCCGCACCATGATGGTCGATGACGGTGAGTTGCGTGTGCGCCTGGCGCCGCCCCACGATATTACCCAGTACCAGAAGAGGGCGGAGGCCAGGGGTGAACCGCTTGATGTGGCCATCCTCATCGGGCCGCCTCCGGAAGTGTTCCTGGCCGCCTGCGCGTCGGTTCCTATCGACCAGGATGAAATGGCCATCGCCTCACAGATCAGGGGAGCGCCCATCAGGATGCGTCAATGCCGCGCTATCGATATGCAGGTACCGGCGGATACTGAGATCGTAATTGAAGGCCGTATTCTTCCGAACCAGCGTAAGCCGGAGGGGCCGTTCGGCGAGTTCCAGGGATATTACGTCAAACAAACCGACAATCACGTGTTCGAAGTATTGAACGTGACCTGGCGCGAGAATCCGTACTTTCACGGTCTGTTATGCGGGTACACGGAGGACCTGCGCTCCATTGAAATCTCATTTGCGACCCGTACTTTCAGGCATATTTCGGCGGGGCTGCCCGGTATCCTGGATGTCAGTTGTTACCCGATTCCCACCC
>VYCZ01000272.1 GCA_009843675.1 Gammaproteobacteria bacterium
AATCCTTATTGCCCGGCATCGCCGTTAAATCCACCGGCGACTACGGCATCAACCCGGATGCGGTCGAAGCGGTGACTTTTGCCTGGCTGGCGCGGCAACGGCTGGAAAATATTCCGGCCAAACTGCCATCAGTTACCGGAGCGGGAAAAGCCGCCGTGCTTGGTGCGATTTACGAGCCCGGTTAAACAGAGAATGAAGACCCGCAACCGCAGGTGGTCTGGGCATTGGGGTTGCGGATGACGAATTGCGCGCCTTCCAGGCTTTCCGAATAGTCTATTTCAGCCCCCGCCAGGTACTGGATGCTCATGGGGTCTATGAGGAGTTTGACGCCTTCCTTCTCCACTACCGTGTCACCATCCGTAACGGACTCGTCAAACGTGAACCCGTATTGAAAACCGGAACATCCTCCGCCGGAAATGAAAACCCGCAACATCAACTCTTCATTTTCCTCTTCGGCAATCAACTGCCTTACCTTGGAGGCTGCAGAATCCGAGAAAACAAGCGGATCCGGTAATTTGTCTGTCGTTTCAAGCATAGTCCTGATTGTCTCCGAATGCCCGCATATTGCGGGGTCGATATGCAATACAATATACAGGATTGTTACGGCTATTTCAAGCTAATCCGGGTAAGAATAGATATCCGGTTTCGTTCAGGAATAGCCGTCATCGATGACAGGGTCAGCGGGTTTCGGCTCTTCATCAGCCCGGTCCGGCGTATAGACCAGCCGGCCGCTTACCTGGGCGCCGCCGGAAATTTCCAGCAGGTTGTAATAGACGTCGCCGGTAATACGCGACCTGGCTTCGAGTTCTATGTGCTCGCTGCTGTACACGTTACCGTTTACGGTGCCGTCTATAATGTTATACGGCACATGTATTTCACCTTCTATCTTTCCCTGGTCACTGAGCGACAATACAGAGTTGCTGCCGGCCTCCGCAAAAATATTACCCTTAACCATGCCGTCTATGTGTAATCCGCCGGTGAACTGGATGTCGCCGGTAATTTCCGTGTTTTCTCCAATCAGGGAATCAATTTTTGCTGTTTTTTTCTTTCTGCTATTACCCAACATCTGCTTTCTCCCGGCCATTGGTTACAGGCCAATCAAACACTTTCTCGAACCCTGACTCGTCTTCGTCATCAATGGACAAGGTCACAATGATTTTTTGTGGTTGGAAATTCTCCGGCAAAACAAAATTATTCTCAATGCGCTGGAAGTTCCTGAACCTGACGGAATAATTCTGGTCACGGCCCAGACTGATCTCATTCAATGGGAAGCGCCTTACCGTACTGTCCCGGGCGCCTTCCACAACAACGTCCAGCATTCCCTCGAACACCTTCTCCGTATTCGTAATATGGAGCAGTATCAATTCCAGCCTGTAGCCCCGGGCGTATGTCAGGGGCTTAATTCGCATTCCGTGTATTATAGGAGAGTTCCTGCCACCTTTGACGTTGATGATCCCCTTGTAGAATTCCAGGTCTTTTCTTAACTGGAAATTTTCCTTTTGTGAACCGATCAACTGTTTCTGCAACAGGGCGGTGGCCTGCTTGTCCACCTGGTTATTCTGCTGCAGGATCAGCAATTCTTCCCGCAGTTCACTATTCTCACCGTATAACTCATCGGCAGACAACTCCCCGTCTGCATTCCACGGCAACCTGAAGTTCAGGCCGGCCTCCCTGTTGCCTAACACCAGCAGGAGAAGCAACAAGACGGTCAGGCCCACGAAGGACATCCGGAAACGCAGGGACCTGCGGGGTTTTATGATAAAGCCGTTCAAGTTACGGCCACAGCGCGCTATGCGCCAGACCCGTTACCTCATCCAGCCCATACATTATATTCATATTCTGCAGCGCCTGGCCTGCAGCGCCTTTTACCAGGTTATCCTCTACGGCAAGTATAACGGCTGTGGACCCGTCCTGTGGTTGAAAAACGGATATCCTGCAGGTATTGGAACCACTGACCGAGGCCGTATCGGGATGCGCGCCCCGAGGCAACACGTCAACAAAGTGTTCACTCTCATAGCGGCGCGTGAACACCCCGTGGAGATCAGCGCCAGGCTCTTTCAATCGGGCATACAAGGTCGCATGTATACCCCGGATAATGGGCAACAGGTGCGGGACAAATACCAGATCTATTTCCCCATGAGACAGGGAATCCAGGCCCTGTTTTATCTCAGGCAGGTGGCGGTGACCGCCGACGGAATAAGCGGAAAAGGATTCCCCTGCCTCACAGAACTGTGTAACCAGTGATGTATTGCGTCCGGCGCCGCTGACACCCGACTTGGCATCGGCTATGAGACTATCCGTTTGCACCAGGTCGTTCTCCAGCAGCGGCAGAAAACCCAGTTGAATTACGGTCGGATAGCAGCCGGGATTGGCTACCAGGCGCGCGTGCGCGATGTCATTCCGGTTGACTTCCGGCAGTCCGTACACGGCTTCGCTTAAATAATCGGGGCTGGCGTGTTTCAGTTCATACCAGTGTTCCCACACCTCCTTGTCCCGCAGTCGATAATCAGCCGACAGGTCGATGATCTTGACACCGGCTTCCAGCAGACCGGGGGCCTGGTGCATGGCCGTTCCGCTTGGTGTCGCAAAAAACACCACGTCACAGTCCGGCAACGTAGCGGATTCAGGATTGGTAAATGTCAGGTCAACCACGCCGCGCAGTGACGGAAATATCCCGGCTACCGGCTTGCCCTGCTCTGTCCTGGATGTGACGGCCACCAGTTCAACCTCGGGGTGCCGGGACAGGCAACGCATCAACTCAACGCCCGTGTAACCCGTTCCACCGACTATGCCTGCCCTGATCATTGGAATGTGCCTGAAATAAGTACCTATCAAATTTGAGATAATACCCTTATCTCAATATGATATTCAAATGCCTCATCTATTGATTGTTTCCCATGTACCGTCCGCAAATACCCGGGCGATGACGGATGCGGTTGCCGGCGGTGCATCCCATGAGGACATCGAGGGAGTGGACCTGCGGGTGCTCACTCCGCCGGAGGCCGGGCCGGATGACGTATTATGGGCCAACGGCATTATTCTCGGCACGACCGAGAACTTCGGTTACATGAGCGGCGCCATCAAGGACTTTTTCGAAAGGATCTACTATCCATGCCTGGAAAAAACCGAAGGCCTGCCCTATGCGCTGTTCATCAGGGCCGGCAATGACGGGACCGGCGCCAGGACCAGCATGGAACGGATTATCAAGGGACTGGCCTGGAAGGCGGTGCAGGAACCGGTGATTTGCAGCGGGGATTACCATGAAGATTTTCTTGTATCCTGCGAAGAACTCGGCATGACCATGGCCGCGGGACTGGAAGCAGGCATATTCTGATAAGTTATAATAGGATTATGAAGATCAAGGAAACCATTGCTGCCATATTTATACTCGCCGTTGCCGGCATGTCGCTCTGGCTGTGGAACAGTCCATCCGGGTTGAAATGGGCCCCGGAGGTGACGTTTACCACCCTGGAAGGCGAAAAAATAGGCATGGGCGAACTGCGCGGCCGGCCGGTGCTGATAACTTTCTGGGCTACAACCTGTCCCGGCTGTCTTAAAGAGATGCCGCACCTGGTTGAATTGTACGAGGAACTCGGCAACGCCGGTTTCGAACTGATTGGCGTCGCCATGTCATACGATCCCCCCAACCGGGTACTGGAACTCACCAGGGAGCGGCAACTGCCCTACCCCATTGCGCTGGATCTTGACGGCGCCCTGGCCGCCGCGTTCGGCAACGTGATGCTCACACCGACGTCATTTCTCATCGGGCCGGACGGCAGGATAATCAAACACAGGATCGGTGAGATGGATATTACCGAACTCAGGCAACAGGTTGAATCCCTGTTGCACACACAGGCAGCCGCTAAAGAAAATAAATCTGGTTCTTCAGCAAGGGGACAGGTTTAATCCCGTCTCCACCGGTCGTCATGCTGTTGCTGAAATCCCTGCACCTGATTTTCATGGTCACCTGGTTCGCCGGCCTTTTTTACCTGCCCAGGCTGTTTGTGTACCACGCCATGAGCAGCGACGAAATCAGCATTGACCGGTTTAAAATCATGGAACGCAAACTCTTTTTCGGCATCATGACCCCCGGCGCCGTTCTGACACTTGTTTTCGGCATCTGGCTGACCGCGGCCAACGGCTGGAACACTTACATGATACTGACCTGGTTCCAGGTGAAACTCGTACTGCTGCTGCTCCTGGTCGGCTACCACGTACACTGCGGTATATTGCTGAGAGATTTCAAACATGATCGCAACCGGCATTCGCATGTCTGGTACCGCTGGTACAATGAAATACCGGTGATCTTCCTTATCGCCATCATATTGCTCGCCGTATACAAGCCACTGTAGTCCATGAGCGACAAACCCGTTGTGCTGGCGCTTTCCGGTCATGATCCGTCCGGCGCAGCCGGCGTGCAGGCTGATATCGAGGCGCTGGCGCACACCGGCTGTCACTGTATTTCCGTAATTACTTCACTGACTGCACAGAACACGGCTGAATTCAGGTCGGTGACGCCGCAAGAGCCGGCAAGGTTCAGGGAACAACTGAACATGTTGACCGGGGACATAACAGTGGATGCCTGTAAAATCGGTCTCATCGGCAGCATTGAACTGGTCGAGATTATTGGTGATTACCTGGCCTCGGCGCAGTTTCCCGTGGTGCTCGACCCAATCCTCGGCGCCGGGGTGGGGGCCGATTTATCAACACCGGGCATGGTCCGGGCCATGACTGAATGCCTGTTTCCTCATGCCGGCGTCATCACACCCAACCTGGAGGAAGCACAGACGCTGACAGGTCGCAGTGAAACAAAGCAGGCGTTGCACGGACTGCTGGACCTCGGCTGCGAGACGGCTTTGATCACTGCTGCCGATCAAGCGGGCGACGAGGTAATCAACACCTGGATAAGCGCAACCCGCGAAATACACAGCTACCGGTGGGACAGGTTGCCCGGCGCCTATCACGGTTCAGGCTGTACGCTGTCAGCCTGTCTTGCAGGCAGACTTGCCCTGGGCGACCCGGTACGCAGCGCAGTGGAAACAGCGCAGGAGTATACCTGGCAGACGTTGAAAAACGCGCATCGGCTGGGAAAATCACAACTGCATCCCGAACGTTTTATACAATGAAGGGCCTTTATGCCATCACGGACTGCGACAGGTTGTCCACTGACAGTCTTCTTGCCGTGACGGAAGAAATACTGAGAGCCGGCGTGGTTGCGCTGCAATACCGGGACAAATCCGGCAACCATGCCAGGAGAAAATATGAAGCAGCGGAATTATGGCAGCTATGCAGAGAACATGACTGCCTGTTCATCATTAACGACGATTTGCAACTGGCCGTTTTGACGGGCAGTGACGGCGTTCACCTGGGCAGGGAGGATTGCGACTGCAAAACGGCAAGAAACGAACTGGGACCGGGCGCGATCATCGGCGTTTCCTGTTACAACAGCCTGGGCATGGCGCTGGCCGCACAGGAAGACGGCGCGGATTATGTTGCTTTCGGTTCCTTTTTTCCAAGCCCGTCGAAGCAAAATACCGTGACCGCCGAACCTGATATCATAAAGCGGGCAAAAGCGAACATTTCCTTGCCTGTTGCAGCAATCGGGGGCATCACACCAGCGAACTGCAGGGCTCTGATTGAGCACGGCGCGGACA
>VYCZ01000032.1 GCA_009843675.1 Gammaproteobacteria bacterium
GGCACACTCCGAAACACAGGATTGGCGCGCGTTGTTATGGCGCGGCGGTTTGCCGAAAAGCTGGCTGGCATCCGGCGACAGCCAGAGCATGCGCTGGCCCGAGGCCTATATCCAGGCTATTGTCGAGCGCGACCTGCGCCAGTGCGGGGTTGACCTGAACCCGCAGCACATGCGCCGCCTGTGGCTGATGTGCTGTCATTTGCACGGCCAGGTCATCAATTACTCCACGCTGGGGCAATCCCTGGATGTCACCCACCCCACGGTGAAGCGCCATATCGACATTCTTGAAGCCACCTTTATGACGCGCCGCCTGCCCCCGTTTGCCCTGAACACCAAAAAACGTCTGGAGAAATCGCCCAAACTGTACATCCGGGACTCCGGCCTGCTGACCTGTCTGCTGGAACTGGACAGTTTCGACAAATTATTCAGCCACCCGGTGTACGGCCCCGGTTGGGAAGGCTTTGCCATCGAGAATATCCTCACCATGTTGCAACCACGGGGCAGCTACGGGTTTTTCCGAACCCGTACCGGTCAGGAAATCGACCTGGTAGTGGAACGCCAGGGCAAACGGCTGGGATTTGAATTCAAGACCTCATCAAGTCCGGCGCTCACCCGCGGCAACAAAGCCGCGGCAGACCTGCTGAACCTGGATAAACTCTTCCTCGTCATACCGCAAGGAAACGCCTACCCCATCCTTGCTGATAAAGCCTGGGTAACGCCGCTTGAACAGCTTGCGCAATACCTTTGACGCGAGTCTGTCCTGTCAAATTATGCAGGAAGAACCATGGCACGCAATCCGCCAATCTTCTCCTGCTGCAACTTGACTCCGATTCTGGATCGGAGTAGATTTATCGACAGGGGAACGATGAGGAGTGCCAGATGGGCGGCGACAGTCTTGACGATTCTGCACGCGGCAAGGGACAGTCTCACAGACTTCAAAGACAGCATGAACTTGCAGGCGGGCCGCTTGGCATATTCGGGGATGACGCAAAGAAGCACGACCTGTCCATCAGGGAGGTTATGAACGGTATTATGGAAGCATTACAAACCAATCATCCAGATTTATCATTCCGGCACAGGCCGGACATATCAAAGCGGGAAATCAACGATAAACTTGCATCCATTGATTCAAGCCTCGGACAAGTGATGTTCGTACAAAAAGCCAGCATCAAGCCGGATGGCGGCATTATTGAGGCAAAAGACAAATCGGGTAACTATCGGGTTGTGCTGGTAAGCGAATCAAAGCACCAGGGCAACGATGTTAAAAAAATCCGCGCCGGCATAAAGCAGGGAAAAAACAAAGACAAGGATTTGATGGTTGCCGGCAATGCAATCGAACGCGTCCATAAGAACATTCAGGAACTGCGCAATTATCTGCTGGATGAAATTCACTTCCCGTATGTCGTTTTTCTCCAGGGTTCCAACTTCGCGACGAAAACCTTTTTTGTCGATTCCCCCGATGGCAGGAAAGTCGAAATCTCTCATGATGCCGGCAACCTGAACAGAATTGATCGGGTGACTGCAAGCAGTTACGGCATGGAGATTAACCAGAGCTACTGCCGAAATGTGTTTGTTGAACTGGACGACCACATGCAGATGCTACAGGCCGCATCGTTGTATTTTCAGAGTGATTCATGGACGGCAGGAGATATGGCAGAAATACTGTGGGATGTTGCCTCGACATCGCTGGATATATTGTCGGGAGAGCTCTATGCCTAACCGATCTCATCGCAATTCGGGATTAAAGGCCATGAATGCCATGAATAAGAACGGCATTGCGCACTCCTCGGCTAAACGACTGAAAACAGACATCCCCGCTGTTACACGGCATATCACGGAAATATCGGACTGTTGCGATCTGCTTGCCAGACTGCCGGACGAATCCATACAACTGATCATCTGCGACCCGCCTTACAACATCATGCTGGCCGATTGGGACAAGCACGAGAATTACATTGACTGGGCAGCTATATGGCTGAAAGAGGCTGAACGGGTATTAAAGCCTACTGGAAACATTGCAATCTTCGGCGGCCTTCAATACCAGGGAGAGGCCGGAAGCGGCGACCTTGTATCGATAATCAACTACATGAGACAGTCCAGCAATATGTTGCTCGCAAACCTCATTATATGGACCTATCCAAACGGAATGAGCGCGCAACGGTTCTTTGCAAACAGGCATGAGGAAATAGCCTGGTTTGCAAAATCAAAAGAGTATTACTTCGATCTGGATGCTGTCAGGGAACCGTATGACGAAAAGACCAAAGATATTTACAGGAAGGATAAGCGCCTGAACCCGGACAGCATTGAAAAAGGCAGGAATCCGACAAATGTATGGAAGATCAGCAGGCTTAACGGCAACTCAAGGGAAAGGGTAGGACATCCCACGCAAAAGCCCAGGCAGGTTATTCAAAGGCTTGTCCGGTCGTTATCGTATCCGGGATCAACCGTGCTTGATTTTTTCGGCGGTAGTGGCGTCACAACAAGGGTCGCCATTGAAGAAGGTCGGCATAGTGTCAGCTGCGACAATTCACAATCGTTCGCTGGTTATGTCGGACAACAGATCGGCAATATCCAGTCCGACCTCATATCACCAATACCGGACCATGAAATCAGTGAAAAACTGGATTTGTCTCACCCGTTATTCGCGGACATGACACCATGAAAGAACAGCCAGAAATCCATATGTGGACAGAAAGGCATTCTCATGGAGAAAAACCATATTCAGGTAAATGGCACTTATCAAAATCCCTTAATTTAACCTCATCCCCGCAGCCATGGACCTGACATCTTCCAGGTATTTATCGTAGTAATACAGATCTGTTGCCTGGTAAAGCATCAGGTATAGTGCCTCCCCTTTTACCGCGCCGGCAACGAAAGCACGCCGGGGAACATCGCCGGCGATGAAGTCAAAGCTGGACTGAAAGCCCGGGTTGCCGTCGATCATCAAGGGCTTTAATCCTCCTCTCCCGGAAATGGTGGCCCCAAGCTCCTTGGCGATGGAAGATTCGACGATCTCCACTATTTCATTCGGCAACAAGTCTGTGGTAAAAGCCGGATACGGATCATCATGGCTTGATTTGAACAGGGGTTTTCCGTTTTTTATCGCCGGGAAAAATGTCAGGGAATTCAGTATAACTCCGTCTGTTGTCCAGGTCGGATACCCCCCCAATCCGTCCGCGCGAGGCGCTGCATTCCAAGGGTTGGTTGGAGACACCGCGACCTGTTGTACCTCAACAAGCCCCGGTTGAACCAAAGTATACTGGTTGCAGGCGCTCAACAGAAGAACGCCGACAAGAATGAGTAGTCTGTTCATGTGTTATTGCCCCATTGTCAGGTAGTATTCAATCATTTCCCGGTCTTCCGCGTCAGGAGATGCCGCAAGGTACCGCTTCAGGTTCTCCCTGGCCTCGGGCATGCGTTTTTCCTTCAGCTGCAACAAGCCCAGCGAACGGTAGGTTTCGGGAAGAAAATAATCGGACTGTAACGCCTGCAGGTAATGTTGGCGCGCCAGGTCGGTGTCACCCGTTTCCTTTCTCTGTCGATACAACTCCCCCTTGTAAAAATGCACGACCCCGGGGACGACATTACCAGCGATTAAATTGTCGAGAATAAATTCCGTTTTTCCTGATTGGTTCAAGCGTAATTCATCCTCCAGCAGTGTCTTCAGTATGGCATCATATGCCGCATGAACCTTTCGGTTGCTATTTCTCCATTCTCCGCCTTGTTGGCTGTCAATATGCGAGCGTAGGAATCCAGGGTTGCCAGACGGTCCTTTGGCGCCGGATGCGTTGCGAAGAAAGGAGAGCCGTGAAGTTTGCCGCGTTTCGCCGCTTCTTCCTCGTCAATGATGTTTTTCCAGACCCTGGCGGCTTCAAACGGGTCATAGCCGGCTTCAGACATCAACTGTACGCCAAATTGATCCGCTTCCCGTTCCGCGGCGCGGCTGTGTGCATATCGGCTGGCAAGCAATATATATTGCCCGATATCATTGGCATTGGAATAAACATCAGCGTTCCAATTATCTGTATAAGCAGCAAACCCGAAGCCCAAAGACAACAAGGTCGCTACGTTGGATTTGAGCTTTGCGTCCTTGAACCCGTCAAGACCGTGCCGGCGCAAATAATGTCCCAACTCATGGCCTAATATTGCGGCAAGCTGTGCCTCGTTATGAACTCTCAGTAATAAGCCGGACCAAACCGTCATCAATCCATTCGGGGTCATGGAGGCATTAAAGAAGGGCACACGGGTAACGTACAAACGTATGTCCTCACAGTAATCCGGGGATAATCGACAAAGGATGTTATGGAGATACTGGTTAATCTCATCATCGCGTATTCGACGCGGCGAGTTTTTGACATCCGTTTCGTGTTGTTCAACACGCATCCATAAACCGGCCTCAAGCTCTCCCATATCAGGCACGTGTCCGGGACTGATTTTTGCTTCCAACGGCTGGAATTCCGTGGCAAGCGCACTTGCGCCGACCAGTAACACGCAACACAGGATACAATTGCGTAACATGCTCCGCGTCCCAGCCAACACGATGTTTATTGCGGCAAACCTTCCAGCAAGAGTGAAACCGTCTTTGCCGCAGGTTCTTCCGTACGCAGATCGCCAACTATACTGATTAAACGATTGAACCAGACAATATCACCGCTACGCAGGTCAACCAGGGAGGCAAACCCTTGTTGTTCGCCACCTTGCATATAGACGCCGAGCGCTGCGGCGGCCAGTCTCGCCAGCACGCGGCCGGCGCTGCTGTAACTGTTCCTGACTCGTATGAACAAGGCGTAATCAGCATTGTATGTTTGTGCGAGGGTCGCTACCTCAGGGCCCAGGGTCCAATCGAGTGCGCCATTTTTTGTGGGCAACTTCATCCCTTCATATTGATGCTTTTGTATTGCCAGTCCTACGGCGCCGTGCAAACGCTCCAGTTCGACCAAGCGTTCGGCCAGGGGGTCATCACTACCGGGTTCTTCATAATGCAGCATCCTGGAGCCGCGTACCTGTTGCTCCGTCTCCAACGCAGTCAATATGTGTTGTTTAGCATCCCTGGTCCAGTCGGCGCGGGGTTCCAGTATGCCGCCCATGGTCAGGACAGACAACTCCACATCCAACGGCATCAATACGATTTCTATTCCTTCATCCTGGGATTCCAGGGCCGATATGGTGGAAAAATCCTGAGTGGTAGTGCAACCTCCGGCTATCAGCAGCGAGGCTGCCAACAACAGGATGATGCGTAAAAATCCGACAGATTCAAAGATTCGATCCGACCGGTAAATTCCGGTTGTGGCTGGCATGGCGTGATATCCCCTGAGAGGTTGTTAAGTCTTGTTTCACAGCAAGTATATTGATCCGTCTGACAATTTACAATTACAGAAACATGACGGCCGTAAGTTTGACCTTGCTCGTGAGGGACGAATTCCTGTCGTGTGCTAATTCCCTTTACCCCCCACATACAAATCCGTAATCGTCCCCTCGTACATGTCGGCGGCGAAGGCGATGGTTTCCGACAGGGTGGGATGGGGATGGATGGTGAGGCCGATGTCTTCCGCGGTGCAGTCCATTTCTATGGCCAGGGCCGCCTCCGCGATCAGGTCGCCGGCGTTGGTCCCGGTGACACCCGCGCCGATGACGCGCCGGGT